>JBFFVI010000007.1:0-18365 GCA_041570895.1 Gammaproteobacteria bacterium | reverse complement strand
TTTGAAAGGCACCAGCTGGTTCAGATCAGCGCGACAGTTGATGATTTTTTTATCATCGACTTCGATGCGTGAAGCGCCCATCTCAATTTCTTCTAAACCGGTGCCGGTTAGATCAGTATCTATATCATTATCGGCTAGTGCAGTCTCTTCAGGGATAGGATTGACCTGCGGTGCAGCGCCGGCTGTTGCCATTAGCTGTTCATTGGAAACGATACCATCACCCGCATGTGGCGCCTGGGTATTCTGCGCGGGCGCTTCGATCGCGCTCGCAGATGGTTCAGTAACCGTTGGCGATGCGGCTGTTGGCTGGTTTTTTTCTAATACTTGCTGATTAATAACATTTTTAGCGGGCTTATCAGATGCTGAGTCAGTCGTGTCTTTTTTATTGTTAGTGAATTTTGCAAAAGGGTCATCCCAGTTATTAAGCATTTTCTGTTACCTCTATATCAGTATTTTATTTTTATAATTTGTTTTTATTGTTGTCAGTTACTGCAAGTATTACTGGCAAGCTTCACAATCCGGGTCAAGAATTGAACAGGCTTTTGGCGCTTCGGAACCTGTACTGGTCGAATTTTGCACCGCATTCAAGCCGCTGTTACGACTAGAATCCATGGTTGATTTCTCAACGTGTGTTGCACCCATAGAACGCAGGTAATAGGTGGTTTTTAAACCACGGACCCAGGCTAGTTTGTACAGGGCATCAAGTTTCTGGCCATTCGGTTCAGACATGTACAGGTTTAAAGACTGTCCCTGGTCGATCCACTTCTGACGACGAGATGCTGCTTCAACCAGCCAGCGCGCATCAAGTTCAAATGCGGTCTGGTATTGTGCTTTCAGGTCTTCAGGAACCCGGTCGATCTGCTGCACACTGCCATCGTAGTATTTAAGGTCGTTGGCCATGACTTCATCCCATAGGCCGCGTTCACGAAGATCGCTGATCAGGTAGGGATTAACGACAGTGAATTCACCTGACAGATTCGATTTTACAAACAGGTTCTGATAGGTCGGTTCGATCGATTGACTGACACCGCAGATGTTTGAAATGGTGGCTGTCGGTGCGATTGCCATAGTGTTGGAGTTACGCATACCCACTTTCTGTACACGATCGCGTAATGAATCCCAGTCAAAGCTATGGCTGCGATCAACTTCCAGGTAATTACCACGGCCTTCAGCCAGGTAGTCCAGAGAATCGATCGGCAGTATGCCTTTGCTCCAAAGTGAACCTTCAAAGGTTGAATAACGACCGCGTTCTTCAGAAAGATTGGTCGAAGCTTTGATCGCATAGTAGCTGATGGCTTCCATGGTGCGGTCAGCAAATTCTACCGCCTGTTCAGATGCGTAAGGCATACGTTGTTTATACAAGGCATCCTGGAAGCCCATGACACCCATACCGACCGGGCGATGACGCAGGTTAGAGTCACGCGCTTCAGGTACGCTATAAAAGTTGTAATCGATAACGTTATCCAGCATACGCATAGCGGTATCGATAGTGCGTTCTAGTTTTTCGGTGTCGAGGCCATGCTCATTGATATGTGCAGGCAGGTTGACGGAACCCAGATTACAGACCGCAATCTCCTGGTCATTGGTATGTAGCATGATCTCGGTACACAGGTTTGAACTATGCACGACGCCGACATGCTGGTTGCTATATCGTAAGTTACAAGGGTCTTTAAAAGTCACCCATGGATGGCCTGTTTCGAACAGCATGCTGATCATCTTGCGCCATAACGCAGAAGCTTTGAGTGTTTTGAAAACGCGGATCTCACCGTTGGCCGCTTTCTGTTCGTATGCTACATAAGCTTTTTCGAATTTTTTACCGCACAGTTCGTGCAGCTCAGGTGTTTCGTTCGGGCTAAACAGTGTCCAGTCTTTGTCTTCGGCGACTCGTTTCATGAACAGATCAGGAATCCAGTTTGCTGTGTTCATGTCATGGGTGCGACGGCGATCATCACCGGTGTTTTTGCGTAGATCTAAAAACTCTTCGATATCGATATGCCATGATTCCAGGTAGGCGCACATCGCACCTTTGCGTTTACCGCCCTGATTAACGGCAACGGCCGTGTCGTTAGCTACTTTCAGGAATGGAACCACGCCCTGTGACTTACCGTTGGTACCCTTGATGTGTGCACCCATGCCGCGAACGCGGGTCCAGTCATTACCCAGGCCGCCGGCATATTTTGACAGCAGAGCATCATCTTTGATCGAACCAAAGATGCCGTCGAGATCATCAGGGATGGTGGTCAGGTAACAGCTCGAAAGCTGTGGACGTAGAGTTCCTGAGTTAAACAGTGTTGGCGTCGAACTCATGAAATCAAAGGAAGATAGCAGGCGATAGAACTCAACAGCACTTTTTTCACGGTTGATCTCGTTCAGTGCCAGGCCCATGGCGACACGCATGAAAAATGCCTGCGGTAATTCAAAGCGCACGTCTTCAGAATGAATGAAGTAGCGGTCATACAGTGTTTGCAGACCAAGGTAGGTGAACTGGAGATCGCGTGAGGCATCGAGCTGTTTACCCAGAAACTCAAGGTCATATTCAGCCAGGCGTGGATCCAGTAACTCCAGATCGATTGCACGTTTAATGTAAGCACCAAAATATGCCGGGTACTGTATCTGCATTTCACTTTGAGTGGCATTACTGAGGGTGTTGTTAACAAAAGTAAGTGCCTCGGTACGCATATCATCAAGCAATAAACGTGACGCAGCGTAACTGTAATCGGGTTGTTTCTCGATCAATGTGCGTGCACTCATGACCAGCATGCGTGCCACATCTTTATACGGGACACCATCGAACAGGTTGCGTTCGGTATCATTCAAAATGGCCTGGGTGTCAACATCGACCAGGCCCTCACAGGCTTCAGTGACTACGTCGTGTAAACGTTTGACATCCAATGGTTGAATACTGCCATCATCAAGAGTCACATTAATGCTGCTGGATGGAGCATCTGCTTCGTTTTTCAGTTGTTCTTTGGCGCGTGCCCGTGCGTGTTCTTCACGGTAGATAACGTAAGCACGAGAGATTTGCTGATGACCGCCACGCATCAATGCAAGCTCGACCTGATCCTGAACATCTTCTATGTGGAACGTGCCGCCGTCCGGGATACGACGGGTCAGGGCGCTGGTCACCAATGCGGTCAGATCCTTAACAATTTCATGGATACGATTGCTTGCCGCTGCATTTCCGCCCTCGACGGCCAGGAAAGCTTTTGTCATGGCGATTGAAATTTTTTCACTATCGAACGCCGTGACTTTGCCATTACGTCGAATAACACGGAACTGGCCTGGTGCGGTTGCTGAGATACTGATCGAGTCGGTTGCTGATGTTGTTGCTGTAATGTCTGAGTTGGTTGTTGTTTCTGCTTTATAGTTTTTATTTGGTATATTTGCTTGCATTGCCCTTCCCGCGAATGGTTAGCTTGTTATTATGGTGCCTCTTTTTATGCTGGATACTATAGGGTGTGGTTGTATGCCAAGTCAAGCACAATATATTGTGTATATACCGGTGGAGTGTTATCGGAAAAACTGTGGATAAGTTGAGTTTTTATAATGATTTCCGATACTTAATAGTTTCAGTAAAACAGACTGTTAGAACATAAGGATTTACCCATATAAAAATTTTTTGGGGTAATGATTTGATTATGATTACGCCAGTCGCAACAACTGTTTGAAATTTAAACTCTGGTTCAGAAAAACTGCAGCTGTACAGTGAAAAAATATTGAACCACAGAGGCCCAGAGTTTTTTATTTGCTTGGCCTGCGGCGCAGTTCACAACAAAAGATTTTTACTCTGTGTTCTCTGTGCCTCTGTGGTGAATAGTGTTTTTAGACTATCATAAATATAAACTGGATTAGAAATCCCAGCGATAACCCAGCATGAAAAATAAATTATTACTGCCAAGTGATGGACTGTTACTGTCTTCACTGGTTGCATCGTAACCGACTTCAAAATCGAAGCGCGCTTTGTTTAGATAGCGGTAGTCTGTTTTTAAAACGGCCCGCAGTTTATTTTGTGAACGACCATCAGTATATTTACGGATATCAAATTGCAGACGAGGATTGATACGCCAGTTGCGGCTGAGGGGGTATCTTGTGTTTGCAATCAATGATGTTGTATTGGATAACTCTGTATCGTGGTAGCGGATGCCGAGTATATTGGTGTCATGTTCTACAAAAATACTGTTGCCCACCAGCTGTGCGCTGAGGAAATAATCCGGACCGGTACTCGGTGTCGCCGTTACGCCGCCGGAGGCGACAGTACCATCAGTGTTTGTCATGGTGATAGCGACAGATGTTAGTACGTTTTTTGTTAATGGTTGTGAACCGCCAATAGTGACGGTCTGACCGTCGGCTGTTCGGTCCCTCGCCAGCTGGTGGATCTGTTCGATATTGAGTGTTTTTTTCAACTCCTCCAGGCTCGTTTCCGGCCTGCCGATGAGTGCATTACTGGTAGCCAGAGTCGGTATCTTGCGCATGAAGGCATTCACATAAACAGTGCGGCCGCGGTCAAACATGAAGTTGGCATTGAGCTGCAGGATATTGACCTCATCGAAGTACAGGTCATAATCGATCATGCCAAATATGAATTTTGATTTATCGTTATAGTGGACTTCAGTGCCGATACTGTTACGATCAGTCAGGCCGTCATATTGCTGGTCAAAATAAAACAGGTTCATGTTCCAGTGTTGAAGAAAGGTACCTGTTTCAAAGGTGAAGCCGTAGAACGTCTTGTTTTCGTTGATCGATGTCTTGTTATCGATATCGACGGGAAAGCCGCCCAGGAAATTTATCCGCATATCCGGGTTTAACTGATAACCTGCCGATAATCCGTCAAAGCGTTTACGAATGCCGCCTATTCGTAAATATTGACGACCAAATCTGCCTGAGGTGCCAGTTTTTCTGTAATTCACCTCGTAATAGGTTTCGATAAAGCGGAACTCGTTGCTGTCTTCAGAATCAATAAAATCATAAATATCGTCAGCAGTAAACTGGTAACGATGATCAAATTTGTTTGACCTTTGGACTGTCGTCACATCAAGAAAAGTAATGAGTTGTGACAGTGTGGTTACCTGGCCAATATCATCAATTATCGCTCTATTATTAAGATAGTGTTGTGACAGGCTGCCGTGTGTAGTTGCTTCATCTATCTCTTCGGCCGCTGTAGTCTGGTGTATTTTTTCTCTGGGTAAGCTGGTAGCAGTGAGCAACCCAGCTAGACGTTGTCTGACCCGGTCAGAATCTTCGCCATCTGGATAAAGGGTAAGATATCTTTCGTAAACATCGACGGCATGTGCTGTCTGTTTATTGCGCTGTCTTGCCTGGCCCAGAAGTTCAAGCGCTTCGCGAGAATATTTTTCATCATCGACTGAAATCAGCGCGCTCAGATAACGGATGGCACTGGCATAATTCTTGGCCGTTAGATCAGTTTTTGCTCTTTGCATCAGGCTGTCCAGCTGCTCTTCTGAAAGCGAAGAGGTGCTGATGCGGGCAGTGGGTTTTACTTTACGAACTGTAGCGGCTGGTATAGTGGTTTTTTCAGACACCTGCTGTATCCAGGCACCGGGGTAGATTTGCTGTATATCTTTCAACAACGCAGCTGCCTGTTGACGATCATCAAAAAATCCCAGGCACAGCCTTTCCCATGGCGAACCTTTTATGGTTATCTGTTCAGCATAAATGGTGCGGCCTTTAAATACAGGGCTTTTACGTGGCACCCATTTCAGGTTTTTTCCGGGTGCAGATGCCAGTACGATAGCATAGCGGCTGTTTTTTGCAGCCGCTTCTGACTTTGCTGGTAGCAGTGACAGGCACAGAAATATGCAAAGTAACAGTACTGCAGAATGAATTGGCTTAGGTGGTGAGATATGGCGCAAAATGGCAGAGGGCATCGTCAATGATTTTATTATCTTGTTATTTTTTTGTTATTGTCTTGTTACTTAATCAGCAACATCCCAAGAAATTGTCGTATGGCAAAAGCCGCATTCATCTGTAGTGACTACGTGATCTGAGGGTTTACCTGTTGCTATGACACCGTTATGGCAGCTTGAGCAGGCTTCGGTTACTGTTGAATGATCAAAAAAAGCACCAAGCCAGGTATTGGTGTTGTGGCAATAATCGCATGTGGCAATAGTATTTATGTGCCCGGGGTTCTTTCCGGTGGCAATCACCCCGTTATGGCAGGAGTCACAGGTACCTATAACGGCTGTGTGATCAACTCTAGCGACACGAGTGAAAGTGATTGTATTATGGCAGTCCTCGCACGTTTCTGTGCTAGCAATGTGTGAAGCTGATTTACCGATTGCAACGATGTTATTGTGGCAGTTTTGACATTCACCCTGAACATCTCCGTGGTCATATTTGGCACCTGGCCATGAATAAACTGTGTGGCAATCATCGCAGAAATCACTGCTGGGCAGATGTTGGGGGTGCTTGCCCTCCGCACGACTACCGTTATGGCATTGAAAGCATTCCAGTGGAGTGCCTTTGAACTGACCATATAAGTGGCAACTGGAGCAATCAAGAAACTCGTGTCTGCCTATTAACGGAAAACCGGTCGAAAAGTGATCGAAGCCACGGTCAGGTTCAGCTGCCTGAATCGAAAAGCTTTGCGAAAAACTCAGAAGCAGTAATATTAGAGTGAGTAACAAGCGGATAATTTTCATATATGTTCAGGTTCTAATAATAGGGATTCATTATTTCAGCGATTAATGTTTATCTCTTTAAAACTTTTTGTATTATGGCAATCGCCGCAACGCCTGCCAAATTGACGATCGTGTATATCCTGGCTGCGGTGGCAGGATATACAGTCTTTTGATGCTTGTAGTTTTCCTTTTGATGTTGTCTGGTGACAGTCGTAACAACCAATTTTTTCATGTGCACCGTCGATGGTGAAATCGGTGGCTTTATCATGATCGAATAGCCATGTTTCCCATGAATTGGGGTTGTGGCAGGTTTCGCAGTCAGTACCCAGTCTGGTGTTATGGCTATCATCTTTTGCATGGCAGTGATTGCAGCTCGATTCGGTATCACCGTATACGGCTGAAAGGTGGCATTCTTCGCATTGTACAGCGGCATGCATGCCGATGAGTGGGAACGCTGCAAGGTCATGGTCGAACAGCACCTTGCTCTGCCAGCCTTTTTCATTGTGACAGTTGTTGCATTCACGACCCTGTTTACCTTTGTGAACATCATCTTTTTTATGACAGCTTATGCAGTCTGGCTTCAACTCTTCTTTGTAAAGATCCCCCCTGTGACACTGATTACAGGCGGTTTTTTGGTGCTTGCCAACTAAGGGAAATTTAGTTTTTTTATCGTGATCGAATTTTTGCTTTTGCCATGAAGCTGACGTATGACAGTCATTGCACTTTTTACCGTAACGACTTTTATGGCTATCATCATTTTTGTGACAGCCATAACAGTCTTTGGGTAATTTCTTCTTAGACTCTTTAGTCTTTATATCAGCAGCGCTGTGACAACTATTGCAAGATGCTTCTTTGTGTTTTCCATATAAAGGGAAATCTGTTTTTTTATTGTGATCAAAATGGATCTGGTCCCACTTTTTAGAGTTGTGGCAGCTATCGCATTTTTCTCCAAAATTACCGCGATGTACATCGTTGATCTGATGGCAACTGATACAGGTTTTTGGTGTGTCTTTATATTTCTGGTTAATATGGCAGGCAGCACAACTGGTATCCACATGGCTGCCTTTTAAAGGAAAATCAGTTTTTTCATGATCAAAAGCGGAGTCTTTCCAGCTAGTCGCTTTATGGCAGTCGTTGCATTTTTTTCCTTGTTTGCCGTCATGGATATCTGACTTTTTATGGCAGCTATAACAGTCAACAGGTGCTTGTGAATGCTTTTCATCAGTTTTGTGACACGCTTTACATGATGTTTTTGTATGAGCACCTTTTAATGCAAAATCTGTTTTTGTATGATCGAATGTTGATGTGTTAAGTAGTACGATGTTTGCATCTCTGCCTTTATGTTCAGTATGACAATGTTTGCAATTATTGGCTGCCTGTTCAGGAAGGCGGCCATGAAAACCGGTTTTATTACTCAGGTCATCGCTGATATTTTCGTGGTCATGGCATTGAACACAGAGTTGCCCCTGACGATCCTTGTTCGAGGTGTCATGGCACTGGTCGCAGTCCTGCTCATATTTCTCGTGTGCCTTTATCACCGGGCCCGGCATCAGCAAAGATGTGAAAGATTCGGCATTGATGCTAGCTGACGTTGATATGAGAAGAAAGAGTAAGGCCAGATGAATAATCGACAGATTTAGTGGGCGCATTTGAATATATTAAATATGCAGGGTTAGTACATGTGTACCGCAAATACGTGGATGATGGCAGTGATGATCATCATGAAAAACAATGGCAGGTGAAGGATGTGCCATAGTGAGAAAAGTCGTTCGTATACTGTAAACGCAGCAATCTGTCTTAGTGCAAGTGTATAGTGATTGACCGTACGAGCGACAACCTTGCTATCCGGCAAGGCTTTGTGATCGCTATTTTCCAGATAACTGCTTTTCAGTAATTTCAGTACTTTTCTTTTTACTCGAGGTGCGTTGACTGCCAGGTAAATGACATGCAAAAGGCTCATCATCAGACCGGCGTAAGGCCGCAGTGCTTTTTCCTCCATTTTTTCCAGACGGCTGTTCAGTTTCGTATCCATTGCGTAAAGGTTGAGTAGTTCCGCATGTTCGTCTTCAGTTTTCTGTTTGAGTTCTTTAAGTGTTACGCGTGTTCCGTAAAGACCATGATGTATGCTCGTATAAAGGTAACGGCCGATGAATCCGCTTCCGGCGACCAGTAACATGCTGGATAGTGCAATCGTACTGTTGGTAGAACCTAAGTGGAAATTGGAGTGAAACAGGATCATGACGGGGCCGACTATGCCGAGAAGCATATGAATGCCAAACCAGTAACGTATCGGTAAAAGACGGGTTAGCAGGGCTATACGTTTACTGAGCGGGTATAGCAGCAGGACCAGCATTAGACTGCCGCCAACGATACCCAGTATATAACCGGTTCCGGTTTCGGCACTCAGATAATTATCATCACGGTGCTGCCATCCGAAAAACAGTGCAGCGATCATGCTAATGGACAAAAAATGTCTATATATCAGTTGAATTGGAGCAAATACCGGGTTTTTAAATAACATAATATTTAGGATAGAACCTGTAGCTTCTTTTATAAAATATTAGGTGAAATTTAGTTATTTTTGGAGTCATTGATTTACTGATGGTCTATTATACAAGTATAATATTATTTTGGGAATATATTCCCATATGTGACGACATTGATAGTTTAGCGTTTTATTGAGAAATAGCTCTAAAAAAAGTGTTTTTTGTCGAGATTTCGTCACTATTATAATAATCGCATATATAATCAATGACTTATTTAATATATTTTTTTCCAAAAGTACTAAAAGGTACCCAAAAGAGGTTCTGCAATGTCGCCCATTATGTGGCTATACGGACTACCGCTCTTATTGATTTTATTTATTTATTTAAGGGGACAATCAAAAAAACACCGGATAAGTCAGCGTGTTCATGATGAGGCAATTGCTTCAGGTATGACGGAACCTGCATCGATACACCCGGTAGTTAATCATGCTCTCTGTCTTGGTTGTGCTACCTGTGTGGCTGCCTGCCCGGAAAGATCCAAAAATGTATTAGGTGTGATTCATGGTAAAGCCCACCTTGTTAATCCGACTCACTGTATAGGTCACGGTGCCTGCAAAACAGCGTGCCCGTTTGATGCTATCGAGCTTGTCTTTGGTACCGAAAAGCGTGGTGTTGATATTCCACAGGTTAATCCAGACTTCCAGACAAATGTGCCGGGTATATTTATTGCGGGTGAACTGGGCGGAATGGGACTTATCCGAAATGCTGTCAAGCAAGGTGTGGAAGCAGTTGATTCCATTTGTAAGTTTGATGGTGTCGGTAAGAGCAATGCTGATGTGATCGATCTTGTTATTGTCGGCGCCGGGCCGGCTGGTATAGCAGCTTCGCTGGCGGCTAAAGATAAAAAACTGAGCTTTGTCACACTGGAACAGGACTCAATTGGCGGCACAGTGTCGCATTATCCACGAGGGAAAATCGTTATGACGGCGCCAGCCGTGTTGCCGATTGTTGGTAAAATGCAATTCAAGGAAACAACCAAAGAAGCCCTAATGGAATTCTGGCAAGGCGTTATAGAGAAAGCCGCACTCAAGATAAACGATCGAGAACGCGTTGAGAGTGTTGAGGCGGAAGACCTGGCCGATCAAAGCAGGGGCTTTCGTGTTAAAACCGGTACTGGCGAATATCATACGCGGGCGATCCTGCTGGCGATAGGTCGTCGTGGTACGCCGCGAAAATTGGGTGTTCCAGGCGAGGAACTTACCAAGGTAGTGTACCGCCTGATCGATCCAGCACAATATCGAAATCAGCATGTGCTGGTAGTAGGTGGTGGTGATAGTGCGCTTGAGGCAGCAGTCAGTATTTCAGAAGAGGAAGGAACGACAGTGGCAATTTCTTACCGAAGCGAGGCATTTTCCCGTGCCAAGGAAAAAAATCGCATCAAAATTGCAGATGCTGAAAAAGCAGGTCGTTTACGTGTACTGATGAAGTCAAATGTAAAGCATATTGAGCCCAATAAAGTAGTGATTAAAACAGATGACGATGAAGTGTGTATCGATAACGATGCGATCATCGTTTGCGCGGGCGGTATTCTGCCAACACCGTTTTTAAAAAGCATCGGCATCGCAGTTGATACAAAATTTGGCACGGCATAGATTCAGAATGATCTTTATGAAAAAGCTTATAACACTATTATGCATAACTTTACTGCTGGCATTCAACGCGCAAGCAGCAACCCTGGATGATGCAAAATTAGCTATCCGTACCCAGGATTATGCCAGGGCAGTAACCATACTCAAGCCACTGGCAAGAAAAGGTGACAAGCAGGCGCAGTACCAACTGGCTGTATTATACAAAAATGGTCAGGGTGTTAAGAAAAACCATAAGAATTCAGCATACTGGTTGGATAAATCTGCAAGGCAGGGCTATAAACGAGCGCAATATTCCTTAGGCGTTTTTCATGAAGAGGGTATCGGTGTAAAAAAGAACAAGGAAAGCGCAATCTACTGGTACAGTGCTGCAGCGAAGCAGGGACATAAAAATGCTGAAAAGCGTTTACAGAAAATACAGGCAGGAAACACTGGACCTGCAGTAATCGATCCAAAACTGGATCCACAAGAAGCGCTGTTGCTCGCAGTTAGATCAGGCGATATCAAAGTCGCACAACAATTGCTGACGCAGGGCGCAAGTGCAGAAACACGTGACAAACATCAGCGACCAATATTGTTAGATGCAGTTACACAAAAAGACAGGGCTATGGTCAACCTGCTGATAAAGAATGGGGCAGATGTTAACGCGGCCGATAAATACAAGGACCGGCCAATATTGATTGCAGCATCTTTAGGCGAAAGATCCATGGTTAGTGACCTGGTCAAACATGGCGCGAAATTGAACCATAAAGATGCCAACGGAAATACCGCACTGATGCTGGCAGCGGCCAAAGGTCACCAGGCAACCGTCTCAGTATTATTGAAGAGTAAATCGCCGGTGAATACAAAAAACCGCAAGGGTGAAACAGCGATTATGCTGGCGGCAAAAAAACCGCATGAGGCGACAGTAAAACTGTTACAGAAATACGGTGCCAGGTTACCTGCAGTGCAACAGGATGGTATGACGGTCAACCAGAAACTGGCGGTCCTCAAAAGTAGCACCACAGGTATATATAAGAACTGGCAACCATTGATGATCGCAGTCTGGCGCGGCCAGCTGGATGTAAGTGCAGCATTATTGAAAAAAGGTGCTGATCCGAACCAGCTGGATCATGAAGGCCATACCCCGTTAACGCGTGCTGCGCTGCAGGGGCACGATGAAATCATCAATCAGCTTATAAGATCTGGTGCAGATGTTAACCGTGTAGGCAAAGATGGAAAAACACCCTTGATGTATGCTGCTGAACAGGGCAGAAAGAAAGCGGTGAGTGTTCTGCTTGCTGCTGATGCCAATGTACTGTTAATAGATAACACTCAGTGCTATGCGTTATTTTATGCCGTGCGTAATAAACACGAAGATATCAGCAACGTCTTACTGGATGCTAATGCTCAGTCAGGAAATACGTTGATAAATGGTAAGAGTGATTTAATGCTTGCTGTTAGCTCGATGTCATTGCCTACGATAAAACGTCTGGTTAATGCGGGTGCAGATATAACGCTGCAAGACGCATCGGGTCATGATGCTTTATGGTATGCCCTCGAATCAGCGAAACCAGCAACCGTTGAATATTTGATCGCTAATCATGCAGATCTACAAAGCAAAGATAACGATGGATTAACACTGTTACACCAGGCTGCAGCGCTGAATAATTCGGCAGTTGTATTGTTACTTATTGATAAAGGACTGGAAGTTGATGCCAGTGCAAAGGATGGAAATACACCGTTAATGATGGCAGCAAGTCGTGCTCATGATGAAACAGTCAGCGCATTAATTTCTAAAAGAGCAGAAATAAACAAGAAAAATAATATAGGTAATACAGCGCTTATGCTTGCGGTGATGGCGGATAGTGCTGAGTCGGTAAAATTATTACTGGCTGCTGGTGCAGATATCGATATCAGGAATAACAAACGTGAACAGGCGATCAACCTGGCTGAACTGGGTGGCAATAAAACCATCATTGAACTGATGCATAAGCATCATAAAGAAAAGAAAATGTTCGGAGTATTTTAGTCTTGCGCAACTGATGTCTGTAAATGACAGCAGCTTCGATCGATAATTTCAATAATGATGAGCAAGTATTGATCCGTTTCTGTTATTCTCGAATCAGAGGGGCGGATGATTCATAGTGGCTAAAAACCTGCCTCACTGTGCCTGAGTCAATAATTATTATTTAATGGCTTGAGCAGCAGTGAAGCTCTGGGTGAATTTCTCAACGAACAGATCATAATCTGCAGCAGGCAGATTATTGATACCCGCCGCGGCTTTTCTGCCACCACCGCTTTCAAACTGGCGGCACAATTCATCTGCGCCGGTCTTGTTATTTAGCGGTGCGCGAACGCTGACCAGGAAACTGTTATTACTCTGTTGCGTTAACATGGCATGTGCTCGATCAGGGTTTTCAGTCGCCAACTGGTTGGCATATACACCACTGACGCGTCGCGCCCATTTCTCATTAGGTAAAATCGTTACGCTATGGCTGGTTGTCTCAAGATCCGCTTTGCAACTTTTCGCATGGGAGATATCTTCTTTGTAGCCATCTTCCAGCTGCTGATAATTATCGTCTGTGCCGATAAATTCAAACGGGTTTTCATAGTGACTTATATTTTTATATAAACTTTCCGGAGTGAAGATTAGGTCATCTAATGATGAGCCATAACCATTGTAGTTAATGCATGTTCCCAGTAACTCAAGTTTATCAAGTTGTGCTTCGGATAACGCTAAAGGTTTTGCTGCTATCCTCGCTGACTGATGTAAGTTATCACCAAAGGCGGCTGTCACCGCCCAGGGTAGATACTTTTGATCGAGGTATTCATTCACCAGAAGACTGGTGCAGGTATTGGGATCGGTATTGATATTTGCCTGTAGGTGTTTATTATCAGGGATGTCACCGCAAAAATGGTGATCGAAATATTGTATGCTGCAACCGTGCTCAAGTAAGCGGATTAGATCGTCACGGTTTTTGTCCAGGGATATATCCAGTACCAGAATTTGATCACCAGTATCAGCATGCACTTTTTTAAGTAGACTGATATCGCGTTTTACGCCGGTAATCAGGGTGCTCTCCAGTGGTTTGGCAAGACGCATCTGGTGTAAGGCACAGATGCCATCAGCATCGCCATTAAAGACATCGAAATTTTGCATTTATACTACCCGAAAAAGAAGCTAAAAAATCAGTAGATAACTTTAGCAGAATAAATCCGACCTTATGAGTTAAATACTGAAAAAATCATGTTTGTTTGCCATTACCATTCGCAAAACGGATAACAAGCTCAAGACGACACTCGCCGAGTGCCGATTCTTTACTGGTCAGTAAAAATGAAAACGCAAATTTTCTATCCACAGCCACTTTGGCTTGAACGTTAAACTGGCTGAGCCTGATATGTTTGGCTTCAGTAAAGCTAAATAGACTTAACTATGAAACGTATTATCTACAGGCTAATGAGCTGCGTCCTGTTCATAATGACGTAATGTATTTAATTGGCCACTAGATCGGTTTCTGTAACCAGCGTATTTTCCATTTTTTCACATGGGGCAGATATTTACCGTATTCGTAAATGCTCAATCCCGTCAAAATCAATGCGGTACCTAACCAGACTTTGTCAGTGATGACTTCTGCATTTAAAAATGACCCGAGTAATAACGCCGTAATGGGCGTTAACAAGGTAACGATAGCGACCCGTTCCGGGCTGAGTTTCTTCAGCAGATAAAAATATAACGGGAAGCCAATCGCCGAGCCTACTAATCCTAAATACAGGATGGAAAGGGCTGATTTAAGTGGCACTGTATCTGGCCAGCTACCATCGACAAGACAATTTAGTATGAACAGGGGCAGCGCAACCGCGATACTCCCTGCTGTGATCGCGATAGGGTGGGAGTCCGGCTGTTGCTGTTTTATCAAAACCGAACCGAGCGACTGTGATGCTGCGCTGATGACCGTCGCGGTTATACCAAGCATGGTTAAAGTCGAAATAGAGACACCTTCTATGAAGACCACAATCAAGCCGATAAAACCAATCGACATACCAGTGAGACGCATACCCGATAAGTGTGCATCTTTTAGTATGATGCTGGCCAGTACACTGGTCATTATTGGCGACAGGCCAAAAATGACAGATATCCATCCGCTTGGTATATGTTGCGCCGCCCAGTAAACAAAGCTCATCGCCACATAGAGTGTTGATCCGCTGATGAGGTATACACGTCGTGCTTTTTTGTGCCAGGGTAATTCAATCTTCATCAGATGGAGCAGTACAAGTAGAGCGATTAAACCGATGGTCATACGTGCTGCAACACCAAATTGAAAACCAACATCGTTGCCACTCCATTGAATGGCCAACGGCGTTGTACTCCAGATAAGAATAACTGAGAGATACGATATTGGAACTGACACTTTTTCACTCCTTTTAGCGTTGTTAATAATGTTTTACTTAAATACGGTATTTACATATTGCAGTGTGGCTCTGGTGCGAGATAAAGCTATTCCTGGCTCTTTGCGCTTTACATTCCATCCATGGAAATATGCGCACCGCCGTCCCTGGCTCTCTGCGCTATACATTCCATCCATGGAAATAAAAAGGCCACTGTTTGAGCAGTGGCCTTTTGAGTAATTTATTTAGTGATCAACATTATAAATAGACAAAAGGCCAGCGCGCTCGTTTCCAGTGGAGACGCACATGTATAGTGAGCGCAATGCAGGTTGCGGTTTTGACGGCAAGTTGGTTTGTAGGCTGTGTCATGCTTTGATAGTGATTTATTTAATTCTAACTGTCAACGAATTTTTCATTATAAATACGGGTTGTATTTTTTTCTGAATTTACAGAAAAGTTAGTACATATGGGTTATATGTTATGTATGCCGTTCATATTATTGTATCTATATTGTAAGAAAACGCGACGTAAGTCGGAATACTTAACAGTATATTATAATTTTCTTATTTTTAGTCGTTGTTTTTACTGGTTTGTGAAATTGGCATCAACTTTGCTTAAGAATATCGGCAAGTACTAATGTTCTAAATGGAACCATGATATGAAAAAATTAACAGCTCTTTTGGGTCTCGCTGCTCTTTTAATTAGCCAGCTGTCTGTAGCTAATACACTTATTCTGCCAAGTTTTTTTGAACCCGACCTGATGGATATTTTAGATGATGAGTTTGGACTGGCTAGTCTGCAGCGAATCGATGATGATATGGACCAGTACTGGACAGTCACCGGTGAAATTTCGGCGACGGCTGTCGCAAAACACGCTGGTTATTCTCAAAACTTTGGTTTACTTGATGGTGGGGATAATTTTTCCTCACTATTGTATGTGCCTTACATGGATGCTCAGAATGGTTCTTCTGATGCGACTGAAGTAGGTTCGCAAATCCGATTTGGTCTAACACGTGGCGCTATGCCACTACTTGGTAATAAGCCTTTATTTAGTTCTGATCCGTCAGAAAATGCCCTTTGTAATAAGTTCTTCTGTACGCCAGAGTACGACCACATGGTCAGCTGGTTAATCACCGATGGTGAGTATGAGGGTGATTACGTGCTCGCATGGGAAGATCTGAAATTTTTGGGTGACCGTGACTATAATGACCTGGTCGTGCGTGTATCGGGAGTGTCGACTCACGTCGTACCTGTGCCTGCAGCAGCATGGTTGTTCGGTTCCGGTCTAATAGGACTGGCAGCTTTCGCCAGGCGTCGTATTTAATATTTAGCATAAACTGTTACAATAAAACCATCGTCATATAATGACGGTGGTTTTTTTATGGGGATATAAATGACACTGATCAAATTGATAATAAGCATGATTGTGCTGATTGTTGGTATCGTTTTTTTTACTCTATACAAAAATGACGCACATCTGTTTCAGGCGCCTGGTTTTAATAAACGTTTAGCCACTTTTCTGACGACCAATGTAGCAGAGATAAAAGATGATCATCCTTTTCAGGAGTTACGTACTCCGGTATATGATTTGGATGCCGAGACATTATATAAACGAGTTACCCTGGCGGCGAGTCAGTTAGGCTGGAAGGTGCTGTCCACTGACATGGATAACCAGAATGCCAGTTTTGTTGTGTTCTCCCCCGTGTTTTTATTTGAAGATGATGTTTTTGTGCAGGTACAGTTTATCGATATGAACAAATCTTCACTCTATGTGCAGTCGAGTTCACGTAAAGGCGGTGCTGATTTTGCAGCGAACTCTTCTCATATACAGGCGTTGATCAATAAGGTAAAAAAAATAAACCTCAGTTCATAACTATGAATTATGCTATTTCGGCTAACAAGGATTTACGTTGGCAAGCCGAAGTGTCGGTCACTGAACTGATGTTTGGCTGACTGTGTCGGTTTTTTTTATTCCATCAACTTTTTACGTACGAAATCCGTTTTGTTGATTAAACGTTCCTTGTTTTCTTCAGGAACCGTTTTCAGTTCACCAACGCGTAAACTAAATTCACTGGTTTTTGCCAGGCAGTCATCAACGATCTCTTCGCTGCGTGTTTTACTCAGCCCGCAGTTTTTTGCAAAACGCTTAATGGCCTGTTTCAGTGTGACAGTTTGTTCGCTGCCTTCAGGCGTTTCTCCATACTCACCAAATGGCATCACGCTTAACATGTCGTGTTGTGCATAAGCACGCATCGGCGTGGGATCGTAGATTCTGGAAAAGCCTTTGATGCCGTTGTTACAGGAGATCGACAGGTTCTCCAGGTGCAGATCACCATTGCCGGTAAGCAGCGCCATGATCAGTCGTTTGAACAGGTGCTGTTTGGCATCTATGGTATTGCTAACAAACTCGATGGGTGAAACATCGATGGCCTGCGCGATCAGGTCGTAACGGTAGTCGTAGTGGTTGTTTAACGGCACACCCGAGGCGAGAATCGAGTACAGGGTTTCACTGCATAGCGGGGTATTGTCCTGGTCGCGATCAAAACGTTCAATGGCTAGTGCCGGCATGCCTTTGAAATAACAGGACCAGTATCTGGGAACATCAAAACCTGCTTGACGATGCATTTCCAGTGCCAGCGTTTCCAGTTCGATGATGCCGGGGTAACGTGTGGTCTGTTCAAACTTAAGCACGATATCGATAACACCGGGTGTTTTCTTTCGCGTGGGTAACCCTATACGGCCATCCCAACCTGAGTCAGGAATGGATAATAAAAGTTTAGGAATGGCACCACCGACACTGGGGGTCGGGCCTACCGTCTGTATAAAGACATCGATGTCTTCTTCGAACCATGTCATGAACTGTTTTAATGAGAAACCGAGTTCGTCGGAGATTTCTATCAATTCATGGCGGGGAGTATTGTCGTACCAGTTTTCTGCAATGGCATCATTTTCAAATACATCGAGATGACCGATGCCGCCGTGCCCGGAAATTTTTAAAATCTCCCAGTCGGTATCAAAGCTTGTTGGGTCCAGGCCGGTAAACGGTTTGTCTTTTTTGCTACGTAGATACTTCAGCGCCAGATTGCGTTGAAAATTATCTGTCTGATGCGGCGGTATCAGTGACTGGACAGGAGGGAACAGGTCAAAGGGTTTTTTGCGTTCACGGCTGATGGTGGTATTGCCATAAAACTCCGGTGCGTATACCATGCCGAGGCCGGGCAGGTGCA
>JBFFVI010000006.1:0-18379 GCA_041570895.1 Gammaproteobacteria bacterium | reverse complement strand
TGTGCAACGCGTTTGCTCATGGCAGCAACGATAGAGATCGGTGATTCACCGGCACAGCCTGCGTCAGCCAGGCTCTGCCATAGACTGGCGAGAAAGGGCGATTCCTTTGAACGCCGCGTAACCAGGAAATTTTCACCAGCGAACATCGCTAACTGCAGGGTATTAAAATCCAGCGAATCAGATTCGGCGTCCAGCGGTTTTAGCAACAGGTAGATATAATCTTTGAAGGCTTCGAAGCTGGGCGGGTGCCGGCTGCGCTGCGCTTCGCCTATGGCGCCATCGTCGAGGGAAAACTGACGACTAAGAAGCTCTCGCTCTTCTTCTGCCGCTTCTCCGTACAGGTCTAACCAGATCCAGCTGCCAGGCGTTTCCCGCCACTGCTGCAATAATTCTCTGCCGCCTACCTGTGTCGAATTATCGTTACACAACATGAACTGCATCATGAAGTTTCTCCTTTATTTAGCTGATCATCATTATTAGCATTGAGCTGCTCAAAGCCGCTACGCAGATGCAAGTCGCGTTGCGGGAATGGAATCTCGATGCCATTTTCATGGAATTTATCCCACACCAGGAGAAGCATTTCACTGAGAACGTTAGCGCGACCATTTGCCGGGTCATCGATCCATACTCGAAGTTCGAGGTCGACCGAGCTATCACCAAAACCTTTTAACAGACACCGCGGTTCAGGATTATCCAGGATACGTGGAACGCTGCTTGCAGCATCGATACATAACTGTATTGCCAGACGGACATCCGCTTTATATGAGATACCTATCGGCACTTTCAAACGTACCAGGTTGTCGCTGTATGACCAGTTCTCCACCCGTTCGGTGATCAATATTTCGTTGGGAATCAGATGTTCGATGCCATCACGGGTTATCACCGAGACATATCGCGCACCGAGGTGATTGATCCAGCCAAAGGACTGGCCGACAGTAATAACGTCGCCGGGTTTTATGGAATGATCCATCAGCAGGATGACGCCGCTGACCAGGTTGGAGAAAATTTTCTGCAGACCAAAACCAAGACCCACACCCAGTGCACCACTGAAGATAGCGAGGGCCGTAAGATCGATGCCGACAGCGGAAACTGTGATCAAAATAGCGGTAGTGATCAGGCCAAGATGCAGCAGTTTGACGCTCAGCACCCGCATTGCCGGAGTGACCGTTTTTGAAGCCATCAGCTGGCGATCAAGAAATGACGCGACCGCATTAGCCAGCCAAAGTGATAACCATAGAGCGAGTCCGGCTTTAATGACTACCAGGGGTGTCAGTCGAACCGAGCCGAGTGTTAGTGACATACTGTCGAGAATTTCGAGCGTCGGCGTTAACCAACCGAAAATATTCAGTATCGCCACACTCCAGGCCACTAGCGCAATGATACGCGCAGCCATTTCATTATCCAATAATTTTGAGGCGATACGTATCAGTAACCAGGCGCTGAGCAGGCTGACAACGGGGATCAGCAGATCGTGTGGCCGACCCAGATAGACATAGGTCTGTACCGCGATCCACTGCAGCATGAGCCACATCAAAGTATTGGCAAATTCGTTAAGCGTGATAAGCAGTTTATTAACGCTGGGGACACGGCCGCTGATAGTGCGCAAACGCACAAGCAAACGCTGGAACTGCGGAGTCACAAGCCAGCGTGCCAGCACAAAAACCGCCAGAATAACCGCAAGCTGTATCCAGAAATCTAAAGAGATCGACGAGGTTTGCAGCTCTTCTGCTTTTTCCAGAAGCAATGTTTTTATTCGTGTAAGGCTTGACCAGTCAGACATTTAGACAACCTGCTTTGATTCATTTCGATACCGCGAATTGTGTGTTACTTTGACACTAAAAGCTATTACTTTTATCCACCTTTATCGCTGTTAACTCGCTCATAAAGTTATACCTTATGCAGGGTAAATATCATAGAGCGCATGTTTACTTCGATAAGCTCACGAACAGAAGAGCGGGCAAACTTACTTTGCACTAGTGACATGCTTCAGTATCTCTACGACTTGCTCCGGCGTCTGCGCCCAGGCCATTGCTGCAGCATCAACTTCCTTGAGCGGGTGAATGATATCTTTATCGTGCAAGCTGATATAGGGTTTATCCAGGGCGGCGCAATAACCCGCATCAAAGGCAGCGTTCCACTGTTTAAATTTATCACCAAAACGCACGACCGCTATATCACAATGCATGATCAATGATTTTGTCCGTATCGCATTCACCTTCGCCGACTTATGATCACGCCAGAAATTATCGCTCTCTTCTCCGAGAACATCGCCAGCGGCATCACTTGCCTCATGGTCCGTTACCGCCGATGTGAACACCACTGGCAAATCATGATTTTTTGACCCGGTGACGATCTGCTGCCGCCAGTCTGTGTGTATCTCACCTGATAAATATACCGACCAACTCTTCATTTTTACCTCTTGATTAAATAATGCTGCTTTCAGTAGCATATGTTCAAGTTAGTTACCAATCATTCCAGTTCTATTTTTCCATCAACGGTAACACTGATAGTTTGTTCTCCTGCTGAAATTGCCGGCGCAGTTTCGACTGCCTCCATGGCCATAGCTCGCATCTGCAGAGGTCGTACACCTCTATTTCCCGAGGTAGATATATTGATGTCGACGATCTTGTAACTTTTACGGCCCAGTTTTTTAACCACCTGCTGTGCGCGTTTCTCAAAAGCTGCCAGTGCTTCGTCGATTAGTATTTCATCGTGCTGATCTCTGCTGGCAGGTGAGATCGTAAACTGCACAGACTGCAAAGCCAGATCATTCTGCAGCTTACCC
Source organism: Gammaproteobacteria bacterium (assembly GCA_041570895.1). GTDB lineage: Bacteria > Pseudomonadota > Gammaproteobacteria > SZUA-229 > SZUA-229. The sequence continues at coordinate 15,594 of JBFFVI010000006.1, read as the reverse complement.
AGAACATCACTCATCAATGCCATGTTCTGACTTTCCAGTCGTAAACTCTGACTCACTCGCCAGCCTTTTATCTTATTGTTGCTGTAGACCGGGTTGCTTGAATACGCATTGGTCTGGTGTTTTATTTCGGCATGTGTCTTTACCAGATCAAGTGCCCGACGAATGCGTTTATTAACGGTATTGGAAAGCTCCGCGGCCTGACTTCCCTCTTCCTGTGCGTACACGGTTGCCACCATGGTATCATTTTCGAGCTGCGCGGTTGCGCTAACGCTCAGGTGCACACGGTCATAATGGGTTTCATGTTCATGTGCAATTGCATTGCCAATATAAAGACTTGAAAGTAGCACTAGCGCATTGAGTGTAACGGGTATTTTAATCATGATTGCTCTCTCTCGATAACAGGATTCCAGTAAAATATTCATTGTTTCAAACAATCGTTAAGATATAACGTTGAGGATTGTTGATAAAGTAACGCACATTAATATGCATTCATTCTTTCAGAATATCCTCCAGCTTAACAGTTCCCGGTATATACTTATTTGACCACACCATCAGGCTTCGCATCACCGGTTCAAGATCCAGTCCTTTTTCTGTCAGATAATAAGCGTATCGCTTGGGGCGCTCCTGATACAGTTCTCGTCGCACTAAACCACTACGTTCAAGTCGCTTGAGTCTGTTCGCCAGAATATTCGTGGGGATTTTTTCGGGAGATGACTGCAGCTCCTTGAATGTATGATTATCAAAAAATATATCGCGTACTACTAACAAGGTCCACTTATCACCGACTATTTCCAGAATGCATGAAACCGGACATCGTGATCGCTGACAGTCTTCAGCAGCATTATTTTCATCATCAGGCATAGCTGGTTATTTTAATACAGTCACTTGCAAATTGAAAGTAAGTGACTTATTATCAAGTGACTTGCATTTTGCAAGTCACTTGATAATGGAGCAATAAGATGGAATTAATACTTTATTACATGCCAGGAAGCAGGTCGCAACGGGTACGGTGGATACTCGAAGAGCTTGAACTGGATTACAAGCTTAAGCACATCGACCTGTTCAAAGGTGAAGGCAATACGCCCGAATTCCTTAACCTGCATCCTCTAGGCCAGTTACCGGTATTGAAGATAGACGGCAGTGCCATGATCGAAAGCGGCGCTATCGTTCAATGGCTGGCAGATAACCATCCGGATAAAGGTTTTTCGCCTGCCTTAGATTCACCACAGAGACGTGAATTTAATCAGTGGATGTATTTTTCCGTTACCAGTCTAGAAGAACCTGCCTGGGAGATCATGTTGCACAGCAATATCCTGCCAGAAGCATCGGCAGTAAAAGAAATCATTCCTTTTGCCACCGATAAACTTTTAAAAGTATTAGCCGTGCTTGATGAAAAACTAAATGGACAAAGTCATATACTCGATAACGCGTTCAGCGCCGTCGATATCATGATCGGTTATCTCCTGATGTGGTATCCGGAACACCTGGAGAAATTCACAAATCTCAAGTCCTATACCCAAAGTCTGCAGCAGCGACCCGCATACATACGCAGTATTCAAAACTAACCTTTTTAATTATCGCTAAAAGTTAAAGGAGAATAACGATGACTACAGAACTTTACTGGCTAACATTAACTGTATTGATGACCGCATTGATGTGGCTACCCTACATTATCAATCGAATGCTGGAGCAGGGTATCAGTTTCGCTATGTGGGACCCGCAAGGTGAAACAAAAACTGCCGTTATATGGGCAGAGCGAATGACTCGCGCACACAAAAACGCGGTTGAAAATCTAATCATATTTGCGCCGCTGGTATTAACTCTACAATTGACTGATCTGAGCAATGAACTGACTGCACTGGCCTGTATTATGTACTTTTTTTCCAGATTAACGCACTACATCGTATTTAGTTTAGGCATTCCCTTACTGAGAATCTTTGCGTTTATGACAAGTGTTATAGCGCAATTTATCCTGGCATTCACTTTACTTGGCATCATTTAATCTTTGGGATTAATTAACCTTATAACAATTTTTAGAGCCAATAAAAACTAAACAGGTAGACCTGTTTAGTTTTTCTCTAACAGCTTAATCTGCCAGCTTTGATTTGACAGAGCAAACTGACAGCCTCTGTCAGTATGCTTAAAAACTTTTCGAAAAAGTGATTTGAGACGATGCCCATCAGTGCAGAGAGAAAACCCATCCCATTGTTTAGTTGCCTATTTTTTATTCGATGCTATTATAGATGCTCCATTACTTTATAAATTCACACCGAGGATATTATGGCAAAAGCAAAACCCGTTATAAAAGCTGCTGCGCTTAGTAAAACGCTTGACGCACATGCAGAATCTCTGAGTAAAGCAAGTAGTCATGCATCTATTGCTGTCACCAAAAAAACTGCTGAAGCTAAAAAGTTATTAGCCGATGTTAAACGTCACACCAAGAAAAAAGCAACATTAGCTAAACGAGTTAAAACAGCTGCAGCAAGATTAAGAAAAGATGCTAATGCTACAAATAAAAAAGCAGTGGCTAGCGTAACTAAAGAACTAAACGCTATCAAATCTGCTCTTGATAAATCACGCGCCCATAAAGCGTTAGTCGCAATGGAACTGTCCGCTCTAAAAGCAGCTCAAAAACGTCTAGATGCATACACCAAAGCCGTTGCTGCAGCAGATAAAGTACTCAATAAGCCAGTAAAGAAAAAGAAAAAAAGAAAAGCCACTAAATAAATTTGTTGCTATAACCGGACGGTTTATTTTAAAAACCCCTCACCTGATGCTGAGGGGTTTTTAGTTTGTGATGAATTAAAAGGATCAAAAACACTCACCCCTTGATTCCTGCTCATTTTATTTGTAACTTAGAGCCATAGACCAGTTCATTCATAACAGGTATCGATATGTCCGGCTCATGGGGCTGTCCGCACGAAGTAAAAGGGCTTTGCTCAAAGGTGAAAAACCTGCCATGCGATCCCGGCATGAAAGGTTGCGTACTCTATGGCCGTTTTGCGTTTTCCAATCCTGATAAAAACAGTCCTTCTATCAAACGAAAACTAAAAGACAAAGATCCAATAAAGAAAAACAGCGATAAATAATACCAGTACTGTTTAAGCGTGGTCCGCACGGATGCAGGTTTGGGGTATGAGCTTATACACAGAGACTTTACCGATACAATGGCGCCTTTAATTATTCAGTCGGTCCCCAGAGAATTTTATCGAGATCTTTAGCCTCATCCGACTCAACTTCGATAACTTTCCCATTAATAAACTGCACGCCCTCATCTTCAAGTAAAGCCTGCTGTTTATTATACGCATCACTACCAGGCTCAAAAGCGAGCGTACGATCTGATCTGACGACACGATACCAGGGCAGCGATTCAGCTGATCGACTCATGGCATTACTCACCATTCTCGCGTGACGCGGGTACCCTGCTGCGCGCGCAACCTCTCCGTAACTCATAACCTGGCCGCTCGCTATTCTGGAAACCGTTTGCCAGATCGCCTTATCGAAATTATTCGCTGCATCAACCATGCAATAAACCATTAATGTAGCCACACCATTCATCACTGTCTCGATCAGGCACATCTGCATTACCACGGATACCGAGTCTGAACTCTATTACGGAGCGCCATTCTGCAGAACCGATATCAGGCCCATGTCCCATACCATCGCCACCTGGAAAGGCTGATTCAACTGATTGATACCAGGAATCGGTACATGAATCTAATGTTTCGCTTTGCGGCGCTTTGTTTTCACAGGCCGATACGACGAACAATGAAGATACGAGGAGGGTAACGAGTAATCTGTTCATGGCAATACAGGGACGAGATTTACTATCAAATGCTATGACAGGTAATTAATGGCAACATGCTCAACAATATAACAAATATTTCATAAGCTGATTTTACAACTGATAGGCAGTTGATATTTAAACCATATTCCTCTGGCTAACGATTCCTGATAGATCGAGCCTGACCACATTGCTTGATCAGCTAGCAGTACCAAACCAGAAAGACTCATCTTTATCCAGGAATTCCTGCCACGACATGTAGTGTGAACCATCACAGGAAAATGTCAGGCTGATCATGCCGTTAAAAATATTTATCGAAGCCGAACGCAGATAAAAAGTTTCGTCGGTCAAGCGCAGTTTCTTCATCGCTTTCATGATCGATATAATACGGTTACGCGGGATCAGGGCATCTTCCGGATAGCTGTGCGCCGGATACAGCAGGCAGATATCGGGGTCGTTAAGTGCTTCTGAATCGAGAATTCGATAACGATAGGGATCACTCATAAACCACGCAGTCGCCCGACTACTGGAAAAATGGATAACACACTGAAACATCCCGCGATCAACCATCAATTCTTCGATGATGGCGAAGGCTACATCGATGTTTTTATCCATCGGACTTTCGATGCGGCACTGTAGAAAAACACTACTGCGAATAGCAGGGTCACCCTTAATCTGGCGCCATTCTTCCGACTCTTTATACAACTCTGAAGTCACCGGCAAGTCACGTAAGTCAAAATCTACGCCGAGATAACCCAGAACTTCATCACCACTTCTTATCAGTTGCAACGCAGTGATCGACGGCCGGTTAGCGCGTATACTAAGATAAGCCTCAGATAATAAAAATCCCTGGGAAGGTACCACTTCACGCATGTATGGCCTGCTGGAACGGTCACGTCCATAATGCTCTTCTAATATGCCCTCGGCGCTAATATTATCGGAGATCTGCACACCCTTGGTATCCAGTACGTACATAAATAAACGGTTAGGGACCGTAGAGAATCCCTCGAGCAAAACCTTGTCTAGTGCTTCGCGATTTCCCCAGACCGGCCCACACCTGGCGGCGATATTACCCAGTGGCAAAGACAGTCGCTCAGAGAGAACAACTCTTTGTCGATTAACGGCATCTTTCCAGGTTTCTTTCATGAGTGTAAACACGTATCAGATAGTTCAGCGAATTGTATACAATGTTGCACTGATACAACAGAGATGAATATAGATACTCACAGAAATAATACGAGGTAGATGAAAGATACGGTGCCTAAACCCGTTAATTTACCTCACATCAGCAGTCATTAAAGCTGAAGATCAGCCGTAAAATATTCGGCAATATCAATATTGAAATAATAAATTTTATTATTACTATCAATACAGGAAAAAATCCATATGATTAATCTTAACAGAATATATTTGTTTAAATTCAGGCATATATATCGAATAGAAATCAGGGGAAAATAAATGTCAGACAAAAATCAAAATCTATTTAAACAAAGATTATTAATCGCACTGATTTTATTACTTTTTTTGATAGTAAGCGTTCAAGCTGGTTATATACACAAAATGCAAAAACAACTGAATCTTGTTCATCAGCAGCAATCGAGTTTACTGCAGCAGCTAGAAACACAGTCAGTAACACAGGAAACCAGCGTAACTAACAAAATCGTACCTGAGGTTAATGATACTGTAGCGGCGCAGAACTTAACTGACGACAAGCCGTTATCGTTACAGGAAAACCAGCAAACGCAGCCAGCACAGCAACAAGACCAGAATGCTGCGCCTGAAGATGCAACTGCTTTTATTAATGATAATAGTTATACCGCTTTTGATAACCCGAGATGGGACCCCTATGCAGAGATCGAACGCATGCAGCGTGAAATGGACAGGATGTTCGATCATCGTTTTAGCCAATATTATAATCCCGGTAATTATAACCACCCTGATTATAACTACCCTGATTTCCAGCGCCACTTCAGGCTAAGCACATCAACACCAGAAATTGATATTAAGGAAAACGATTTTCAATACATGGTGATGGTTAATCTGCCCGGCGCAGACGAAAACGATATTTCAGTCACCCTCGATGGGCAGAGGCTCACTATCAAAGGTAAACGGCATTATGAAAAGCAGGACAGATCTCCGAGCGGAAATATTGTCTTTCAGGAACGCCAGTCCGGTAAATTTAAACGCAGCCTCACATTGGCACATCCCGTCCAGCAGAACAAGATGAAAACCCGACTTGATAATGGCATATTAAAAATACTAATACCTAAAGTCACATACGAGCAACGACGGTAGCGGAAGTTTGAAAAAAAACAGCTTCACCGACCTGTCATTGCTGCTGCCATTGAGCCTTCGAAGTCTGCTAACTATCGGTTTAGACTACTTGCTAGCGCATGGACATTGTCCGTTCGTTCTCGAATTAAGCGCTGTTTTTTGTTTGGCTGAACCACGCGACAAAGTACAGCACAACCGCACATAACATGACGCCATTAAAACCGATATCTATGGCGAGCAGGACTGCAAGTATCGCGCTCAGTACTGACGCACAGCCATTAATCCCCCAGGCCCATGGTATGAAGTGCGGCCTGGTCTGTTGCAAGATAGCGATGCCGACGGGAAATGGCATGCCCATAACAAATGCCAGTGGTGCAGCCAGAACGAAAGCGGAAGCGATCCGAATTATCTCCGGCAAGGACATAATCGTACTGCTGATCAATGGTAGCAACACAATATAACATACTGTGATCAGCCCGATCAGTATCACAGAGCGTCGCAATATAAACGGAATAATGATCTTTGATCCTGTCATTATAGTGCGCTGGACATAAAGGCTGCCGAGTCCAGAAAAAATCAGGAAGGCGCATAACGCGACGGCCACCGCATAGAGAGGCTGACTGAGGATCAGGGTAAACTTCTGGATGAATGCCAGTTCGATAAAGAGAAAGGCAAGACCGATAGCGAAAAAGTAGATGATGATATCTGAGCGCCTGCCATCTTGCTTTTTGTCAGTTTTGACAAACACTAAAGGCAGCAATATCAGCACAGATGCGGCAGCTGCTGCCTGCACCAGGGTAACCAGCAAGGTCGGATAACCAACGCCTATCATGGAAATCCCAGCCTGCCCGGGCAATGACAGCAACTCTTCCAGGCTCGACCACCTGAAATAATTATTAAAATAAGGCCTGTTATCGGTGGCGGCATGTATGTCATATTTGTATTGTCTGATGAAACTGTTTTCCTCGCCTGTCGACGTAGACTGCGCCGATAAAGACTGCTGCAATAAAGACTGCGCAGCAAGATAAAACACCGGCTCCTGCAATAACTGGAACTTGTTGACTTCATCTCTTTTGATCCCAGGCAGCCAGGCCAGGTCAAAGCTGCGAGCCTGACTGAAATCTCGTACCCGTCTTATCTCTTCAGCCGTCAGCTCGCTGTTCTTCAATATCAGCGTCGCAGTATTCCAGCTTCGGATCCAGGCGATATTCTTTTCCGGATGGCTGATACCGGCATTTTTCATCGCCGCCACTGCGGTTGCAAATAACTTCAGGTTCCCGCGAGCCGGTGTGCTGGTCCACAGAGTGATGCTTAAAAGTCCTTCCGGCGCGAGCAGTTTCAGGTAGGAATCCAGGGCTTCGACGGTATAGTCATATGACGTTGACAATGCGTGTACACCAGCCGCCCCCCCTGCAGAAGCACCAGAAGGGCCCATGATGACAAGATCATAATGATTCTCTGCTGCAGCAAAACCGCGTGCTGATATGGTCTGAATGCTTACTTTATCTTTCAGATTCTGCCAGCCAAAATAATCTGCATAGCGATCAGTAATCAGCAGGCTGAGCTGCTCGTCTGGTTCGACTGCATCTATCCTTGGTATCCCATGAAAATGCGCCTGCAGTATCTGCGTACCGGTTGCAGATGCTAGCACCAGGGTGTTCTTCGCTGCGTTATGCACATGATAAGGCAGTGAAGAGCTCATGTAATCATGATATTCAAGTGAACTATTGTCTGTGACATGATCGATGGTGTTCATTTCGTCACCGTCTCTGAATACAGCAAGCTGCTCAGGCGGTGCTGCAGGGCTCTGTAAACTCAAGCCCGGCGCGTGACGAAACGGAATGAATGGGCTGTGTATAACATCCGTCTGTGATATGGGCGAGTTATGTGACAGACGTAAACTGACATCTTTGATCAACAGGGTTTGTGACAAGCCCTTGTATTCTGACATCCGCAGAGCAAGCCACTGCTGAGGCGTCATAACAATAGTGAGCATACATAATACAATTATCGAAACGGTGAGCACTTTTTGCCTGTCGCTGAGAGCATGCAGTGCAAAAAGACCAGCCGCCAGACCGCCGATTGCCAGGATGCGTAACAGCTTATCCGGTGAAAATTCCAGCAACAGAAGCATCACTAACAACGCGCCAACACCTGCACCGATAAGGTCAGTTCCATAGACCAGCGGCACCTGCTGATGAAAGCGCATGATAGTAAGGGCGATTGCATTAGCAACAAAGAAAAACGGCAGCGTCAGCAACAGGTAACTTAATAGCAGCCGTTGCCACTGCGAGCTGTCCCACAATATTTCCAGTGCATTAAAAGGCAGTTGCTGTACTGCGACAAAACAGACGATGGAAGAAAGCCCGAATAACAGGATATTGATGATAAATACATGATCATAATTATCCAGCAGCCTGCGTTGAAATACGGTAATCAAACTGCCGCTGGCACCATAGCCGAGCAGTGCAATGCTGATCACCATGAATGCAAAATGATGCCAGTGAACGATTGAAAACAGTCTTATCAGTAAAACTTCATAGGCCAGCGCAGCGGCAGATAAAATAAAAATAGACACCAGCGGGGGTGTCGGTGTCTGTTTTGCGGCCAAAGCAGACATGACGCATTAGTGGCCGCCGGTGAACGGCACAAAAACCACCGGCAGCAACTGTCGTGTTGTGATTTCACCCCGCATATCTTTTTCGACCAGTGTCAGGTACTGCGTCTGAAATCGTGTGCCCACAGGAATCACCATACGCCCGCCTTTTTTGAGCTGCTGTACCAGCGGCGGTGGAATATGGCTGATGGCTGCTGTTACCATGATACTGTCAAAGGGAGCATGCTGCGGCCAGCCATCATAGCCGTCAGCAATGCGGGTGCTGACATTGTCATATCCCTGTCGTTTTAACAGCTGCGAGGTCGCCTCACCCAGCTCCTCGATGATCTCGATACTATATACCTGTGCGACCAGATGAGAGAGAACCGCGGCCTGGTAACCTGAGCCGGTGCCGATCTCCAGTACCCGCTGACCTGGCTGAGGCTGCAACAGGTCAGTCATCAGGGCGACGATATAGGGTTGCGAGATCGTCTGGCCGTGGCCGATCGGCAGTGGCCGATTCTGGTACGCCTGGGTACGCAGGTATTCAGGAACAAACTGATGGCGGGGAACCGTATTCATGGCCTGGATAACGGCTGGATCAAATGACTTTTTATCGATGTATTTTGACGTTATCTCAACATCCTCTTCTATACCGTCAACCATCTGCTGACGCAGCAAGCTATATTCATCGGCCATCACCGATGTGCCAGTGATGAAGACCAGCTGAAAGAAGACTCCGATTATCATAGCTCTCATTGTCATAACATTTTGATGCGCCAGCTATAAATAAATTCAACAAATCAAAGGCACCATTGCCTCTAACTTACTTAACCTTTAATACAGATCAAGGGTTCAAGCTTTGCTATCATTCGTGAAAGTCCTGCCTGATGAGCGGCTTTAACGACATCGTTTACATCTTTATAGGCATCAGGCGCTTCTTCGGCGATACCACGCAGCGATGGACTGCGAATCAAAATACCCCGATCGGCAAGCTGCTGCATGATGTTGCCGCCGCGCCACAGTTTAGTTGCTTTACGGCGGCTCATACTACGACCAGCACCATGACAGGCTGAACCATATGCTAATTGCATACTCTGTTCTGTGCCGGCCAGGATATAGGAAGCCGTCCCCATGGTGCCACCGATCAGCACCGGTTGTCCTGCTTCGCGAAGAGCATCCGGCAGCACCGGACTGCCAGGGCCAAAAGCTCGCGTGGCGCCTTTACGATGCACGAAAAGATCTTTTGTTTTTCCATTTACTTCATGCTGCTCGAGTTTGCAGGTGTTATGCGAAACATCGTATAGCAGATCAAGATGATTATCCGGGTAGAGCTGTTTTACCGCCTGGCGAGTTAAGTGGGTGACTATTTCCCGGTTAGCCAGTGCGCAGTTGATCGCACCTTTCATAGCTGCCAGATAACGTTGACCGATTTTGGACTCGATGGGCGCACAGGCCAGTTCACGGTCAGGCAAAGTAATACCATGATCTTTTGCGCTAACTGCCATGCTCTTAAGAAATTCCGTACCTATCTGATGACCTAGTCCGCGTGAGCCACAGTGAATACTTATTTTTATATCATTCAATGCCACGCCGAATTTTTTAGCAATAGCTTCATCATAGACTTCAACGACTTTTTGCACTTCCAGATAATGGTTACCCGAGCCCAGCGTACCCATTTCATTTTTTTGCCGCTCTTTGGCATGTTCAGATATCTGCTCCGGATCTGCACCCTGCATACAGCCATGTTCTTCTATGCGTTCGAGATCCGCATGATCACCCAGCCCTCTCTCTACCGCCCAACGTGCACCGCCAATAAGCATGGCGTTCATCTCTTTTTTCTTAAGGTGGAAAATACCGGTACTGCCCAGACCGGCGGGAATATATTTAAATAGAACGTCTGCCAGTTCTTTTTGTTTTGACATGACCTGCTGCACGCTCAAACCCGTATGTAATGTACGTACGCCGCAGGAGATATCAAAACCGACACCGCCGGCCGAAACCACACCGCCCTGCTCCGGATCAAAAGCAGCAACACCACCGATGGGGAAACCATAACCCCAGTGGGCATCAGGCATGGCATAGGAAGCATTGACGATACCGGGCAGTCTGGCGACATTGCATACCTGTTGATAAACTTTTTCATCCATCGCCAGGATCAGATCTTCACTGGCAAAGATGATACCCGGTACATGCATGCCATTAACAGGCTCGATGCGCCACTGGTAATCTGATATGTGATGTAACTTGTTTATATCCATCTCTTCCTGCCCTGCTGTTGTTTCAAACATCAACAACACATTGCGCTACCCACTGCCCCTGTGACTGGTATATCGCCAGCTCGGTATACGTTGCACCTTTAATTTCCACCGCCGGCTGATGTCGTTTCACATTGATCGGCTGCCCCCAAACTCTGGCCTTGAGGAGTCCATCTTCAATAGAAACCTCGAAGCGGCTAAATAACATCTTGCGAGTCGCCATTTCGAAGACCAGAGCATTTAACCAGTCAGCACGCAACAGCTCCTGAGCCGCCTCCTCGCACGTAATATTTATTTCTTCACTCGGCTCGATAAGCGATAAGTCAGTGATGATGGCACTCATGGCCAGGGCCGCCTGCTCAAATGCTTCTGCGGGCTCATTGCCAAAACCGCGAACGCCTATGTCGGCTTTATGTTCAAAATGCTGCCAATGAGGAGTAATCATCAGGCAAGCCTGCTTTATTAATTAAATGATTAATATGAAAATGATAATGCTTTGATAATAAGATTACTTGCTCAGGGTCAACATATACATGAATTAGCTGAGATAAATTCATGATGAGTTTGATTTTTTCTCAGAGGGGGTGGTTATGAAAAGGTCGATCAATTCATTTGTTGCTTTTTTTATTCTACTGCTTGCCGTTGTATCGGTAGAAGCAGGGACAAAGGTTGTTATAGAGGTTGAGATTATCAAAGCTGACAATATTGAAAAAAGCACAGAGATAATCACTTTTGATGAAAAAAGATTCAGACTTGACCTGCCAGGTACCGATGAGATAAATGCGCCAGAAACACCTTACATCATGACCGTTGACGGCGGTGAAAACTGGGTGATCGGCGACCGACCAAAAGACAGATTTTACTGCTCGCAGATGCAGACAGAAGAATTCTTTAAGAATATGGGCACCCAGGTAACGGATGCCATTGAATTTTTCAATGTAAAAGCCGATGAGCCAACGGTAAAAAAAGTCCTCGAGGAACCGGGCCCAGAGATCCAGGGATTCAAAACAACACACCTGCAGCTCGAAACCAACGCCAGAGCACATGCATGGTTTTTATTTATTAAATTCGAGTACACGTTAAAAATCATTGATGATATATGGTACACCACGGAAGTAAACATACATCCGGTTAAAAAACGATGGATGAATGCTTTAAGCCAGTCAGGAAACAGCCTGATTGACCAGTTGATCGATGGTTTCACTTCGAAGCTGGCGGGGCCGATTCTGAAACAGGAAACGGTTATGCAAATCACCGATGCCAGAAAAAAAGAAACTAAAATACAGACACATCGCGCGAATATTGTTGAAATAATCGAACTCAAACGCACTGAACTGGACGAGATATTCCAGCTGCCTGAATGTGAAACGATGGATGATGATGAAGTGCAGGAAAAAGCCAAAGCCTTATTTTCTGCAGGCAAGATCATGTTGTGATAGATAACATAATAAATGGCAGGAATAATTTAGCTTTTAAACACAGCTACGCCTTATAGGTTTTAAAAAAATACGATGTATCGCTCCCTGGTTACCTCTCGCTTACAGTAGAAACAGTCGCTCTCTGCACGCTGTTTTATTGTAAAGTCATCAATAATAATTACATGGATTACAGAATGAACTCACCAAAGTATGCTGACGTTATGAATCACCGTAGCCTGACGGCAATTCGCGGCTTCACCTTGATAGAGCTAATGGTTACCATTGTTATCATTGGTATACTGGCAACCATCACAATTCCATCCTATCTCATTAGCCGCCAGCGCAGCGATGTGGCTGAAGCGCTTCGTATGGCCGACACTATTCGTGAAGACGTCACTGCCTACTATGAATTCAACCTTTCATTTCCGGCAGACAACGATGCAGCTGGCGCTCCTGAGCCAGACTTATTGATTGGTAATAATGTGACCAGAATCGAAATAGAAGATGGTGCTATTCATATCACCCTTGGTAACAAGGTAGCTAGACCGCTACAGGGAAAAACCCTCTCATTGCGTCCGGCCGTAGTCACCGGAAGCCCCAAGAGTCCCATCTCATGGCTTTGCGGATCCGATAATGCGGTCACAGGTATGGAGGCTATCGGTAAAAACAAAACCGACCTGGATAATGCTATCGTGCCTGCATCATGCGGAAATTAAAGACTTGCAATCGTTTTATTTCGATAATGCCTCTAGCAGGAGCTTTTATTGAAAACAGGCACTTAGAATTTTAGCGGTTGGGCGATGCAGACGCTGACCCAGCGTTATCATTGTTAGCTGATTGCTACTCAGTTTAAAACCTGTTTTTTGCCGAGGTATAGAAGACTCTGCCGCTTAATGTTGGTCTTATGGTTAGAAAATCGCTTTCAGGAATATATAAATAACGCCGATGACAAATGTCCAGGCAGCGACTTCTAAAATCATTGTTTCGCGTAAATTATCTTTTTTGCATTTCACTTTAACTATCATCCATAATCGGGGAGATAAATAGTACCGGAAAACTTATTTTAATTCTGTAGGGATTTTCCTATATTTGTTATCAGATTAAATAACTTTTACATCTCTTAAAGGGACTGATCTCATTCAATATGAATCCTCCCCCCTCAAGTCCCAGGCCAAACACTGGTTTTAATTACATTAAGGCGTTACGCTCTACTTATTGTCCGTTTAAGCGCTTAAATCATGAGACCAAACTTTGCGATATTATCTAGCCATTGATCAGGGCACACATGCCAGTCGCGCCTGCCTGTTTGATGAAACAGGCCAGCTGGTTAGCGAGCACACTAAAAATATAAAACTCAAACGGATCAACCGCACACATATCGAGCAGGATGCGAACGAAATAGCTGACTCGGTAAAAGAGGTTCTTGCCAGAGTACTGCAACAGGTAACCGCTGAAGATACAGTCGCGGCCTGCGGCATCGCCATACAACGTTCGTCTGTCCTTGCCTGGCTGAACGACGGCAGAGCAATCAGTCCGGTGCTAAGCTGGCAGGATACCCGTGCTTCACAGCAACTGACAGATCTGAGAAATAATGAAAGCGAGATCCAGCATCTTTCCGGCTTACCTTTATCTGCACACTATGGCGCCAGTAAATTACATTATCTGCTGAATAAAACGCTGCATGAATCAGGCAACCTGAACATTACGGCCGACTCACTTCGCCTGTCACCGCTGGTCAGCTATCTACTATTCCATATTCTCGAAGAACACCCCTATATCGTCGATCATACTAATGCGCAGCGCACACAACTGTTTGGCATTGCAGATCTTGACTGGTCAGCACGGCTTGCTGAGCTGTTCGATGTTCCGCTGCAGACATTGCCTGACTGTGTACCCGTATTGAATAATACCGACATGGCACATGGAAAGCTGGCTGCTACAGAGATTCCACTGACGGCTATCAGCGGTGATCAGAATGCATCACTATTTGGTGGCGGATTGTTAAGCGCTGAAACAGCATTAGTGAATATTGGCAGCGGTGCGTTTGCACTACGTTTGTTACCTCAGTACAAGGCCAGTAAAAAACAGCTCAGCACGATTGCCTGTTCAAAAAATCACACCGTTCAGTATGCACGCGAAGCCACTATCAACGGTGCTGGCAGCGCACTGACCTGGCTGGAAAAAAGACATAAAGTAAATGATCTGTGGAAACAGTTGCCCGCATGGCTGAAAAAGATCGGCCTCGATAAAAATGAGCCGCTTCCTGTATTCATCAATTCTGTTGGCGGTCTCGGATCACCCTGGTGGAATAATCGTGTCGAACCGCACTTTCTCGTCATTAATAATGCGCTTAACCAGGCTGAGCCGACTCTGGCAGAACAGGCAGTAGCCGTCATCGAAAGCATCGTATTTATGCTCTGTATTAACCTGGAAATAATGCAGTCAGAACAAGCACTGAAACGATTAAGAGTCTGTGGCGGCTTGTCTCAACTCGATGGCTTATGTCAACGCCTGGCAGATCTGTCTGCCCTGCCGGTAGAACGCCTGGACCTGCCTGAAGCAACGGCCAGGGGTATTGCCTGGCTGTCAGCGGGTAAACCAGATACCTGGTCGCCTGTCGAGGTAGTAACTTTTAAACCGGCAAACAATACCGCCCTCAGCGAACGTTATGCCAGCTTCAGCGCAACAATGAATAACACAGAACAGGAAGACGGAACTTTTTAGCCGATCTCATTTAACAAGTTAGATAAACGTTCTCCTGATAGTGTCCTGGTTTATTAATTTTGTTTGCATCCTCCGACTAGGTTATAGTTGAAACAAGCTGTCGTTTTTATCTTTGATTTTATTATTCTCACAGCCAGCTGGCCTTGCACTGAAGTGTTAATTGATGACAAAACCCGTGGTAAATTTTTCCTCTATGGTGAAGACACTTTTCCTGTTATGCCTGTTTTTTAGTATCAGCATGCAGGCTGAGGCCTCATGGCAGATTCAGTCATCACGCTATCTGCAACAGTCACTAAAAAGTAACCCGGCACATCTGCCGGAACTAGATGAACCTGCCATAGCGGCTTTTTATCGCAAAGCGAAATATAAACCCCTGTGGTCGAATGTAAATGGTCGCCTGGATCGTGCTTATGACCTATTACATGTCATCCTCCATGCCGAGGAAGAAGGACTTGACCCCTCTGATTATTACCTTGAAAAAATCAGGCGCTACTGGGATTCAAAAACAGTAGAAGAATCGATTTATCTCGAGCTGTTATT
>JBFFVI010000005.1:0-18981 GCA_041570895.1 Gammaproteobacteria bacterium | reverse complement strand
TCACAGAAGAAGATCTTGCAGCACTGTCAGCAGAGCTCGGTTTTCTTTATTACCCGACGTCGAGTGGTTTCGAACACTTAATTCAGGCCACAGTTATCGACGCTGATGGCAAAGTCTATCGCCAGGTATATGGCCAGGTGTTTGACACACCGCTGCTGGTTGACCCTTTGCTGGAACTGGTGCTGGGGCGTCCAAAGCCGGCACAGTCATTCATCGCCAGTCTGAGCGATAAGATCAAGCTGTTCTGCACGACCTATGATCCACGCAGTGATGGTTATTATTTTGACTATTCCTTTTTTGTTGAGATATTTGTCGGTATCAGCGTTATTTTCTTTATTGTGTCTTTCATGCGACGCGAATTGCGCAAGGGTAAAAATTCCGTCTGACGGATAATAATGATCATGATCAGCAGATGTGCTCGGGGTTGATATGAATCAAATTGGTACATTAGGAAACAGTGATAGAATCTTGACCCTGTCTATTTTTGGAACTTCTTTCAGTGCTAGTTAATCCTGTAAAACGAGTCTATCTGGCTCTGGAGTCCTGGTTCAACCTTTCATTTGGTACCCAGTGGAATCCGATGTATCACCTGGGTACCTTATCTTTTTTCCTGTTCTGGATAATCCTGGTCACGGGAATCTACCTGTTTATCCCGTTTCACGGTAGCCTGGCTGGTGCTCACGCTTCAGTAGAATACATGACGCATGACCAGTGGTATGCCGCAGGCGTCATGCGCAGTCTGCACCGTTATGCCTCCGATGCTGTCGTCATCACCGTGTTGTTACACATGTTTAAAGAATTTGCTTCCGGTCGCTATCGCGGTTTCCGCTGGTTCTCCTGGGTGACCGGAGTGCCTAACCTGTGGGCAATTATTACTTTGGGGATAACTGGCTACTGGCTGGTGTGGGATGAGATGGCGCAGTATGTTGCCATCGGTTCAGCGCGTCTGATGGACGCCTTGCCGTTATTCCCTGCTACCATGACACGCAACTTTGTCGCTGGTGAGATGACCGATCGTTTTTTCATCCTGATCGAGTTTCTGCACCTGCTGGGGCAGCCATTGATACTGGCATTCATGTTGTGGTTACATGTGAAGCGTTTATCTAATGTAACGATAAATCCGCCGCGCGGTCTTGCCATCGGCACCTTGTTGGCTTTATTGGCACTATCCCTGGCGAAACCGGCGGTCAGTCACGCGCCTGCTGATCTCGGCAGTATGCCGCAGGTGTTGAACCTCGACTGGTTTTATCTGAATATTTATCCGCTGCTCGATTACTGGACGGAAGGGCAGGTGTGGATCCTGACCATAAGCATAACCTGGGTTCTGATGTTGTTGCCGTGGCTGCCACCGAAGAAGGATGGTGCAAAGGCGGTAGTTGATCTTGAACACTGTAACGGCTGTGAGTTGTGTTTTGATGATTGTCCGTTTGATGCTATCTCGGTGCAGGCACGAACCGATGGTAAAAAGTTCGAGAAAGAAGTGGTGGTCAATCCTAACCTGTGTGCGGCCTGTGGCATCTGTGCTGGCTCCTGTCCTTCATCTAATCCGTTCCGCTCGCGTAAAGAAGAACTGAAAACCGGTATCGATATGCCGCAACTTCCAGTTGATAAGATGCGCTCACAGACCAATGAAGCGATAGCAACATTGCAGGGTGAGGCAAAAGTACTGATCTACGGCTGTGAGCACGGCTTAAATGTGAACCGGCTGGACAGCAATGATACCAGAGGTATACGTCTACTCTGCAGCGGCATGCTGCCGCCAACACTGGTTGAATATGCATTAAAACAAGGTGCTGACGGTGTCATGGTAACCGGTTGTCGTCACAATGACTGCTACTACCGATTTGGTAATCGCTGGACCAAGTTACGCTTTGACGGTGAACGTAAACCGATCCTTCGCGGCCGCGCTGACCGTAACCGCATCCGCGTGCACGGCGGTGCTGAAACCGACAAGAATGATATCGAAAAAGATCTGAAGGCTTTTCGTAAAGAGCTGGTGAGGCTAAAACAACTCGAAGATACCGCTGACAATGGTTCAACTCAGAATGTTGATGGAGGTGCTGTCTGATGTTGACGGGTGTTAATAACAAAATCCTGCGTTATCTCCTGCAGGCGATCAACTACAGCGTTTTCATGGCATTGATCTGGTATTTTTCCACGACGCCGTCAATTCGGATAATCGAAGAGGATGAGGCGGTGGTGACCATCGCCTTCGCGCATGCCGGTAAGTTACGTGAACCCTGCCGTAAGCTCAGCCAGGAAGAGCTGATGAAGCTGCCACCAAACATGCGCAAGCTTGACGAGTGTCCGCGCGAGAGGTCACCCGTTATCATCGAGGCTTCATTGGACGGTAAAGTAATCTTCAGTAAAACGCAGCAGCCACCGGGCATCTTTAAGGATGGCAGCATAAACATCTATTACAGTAAAAAAATCCCTTCAGGTAAACACCACTTCGAAATAAAAATGGATGACAGTGTGCGTGACGAGGGATTCAATTATTCAATAGCGCAGGACGTAGACATTAAACCCGCTCATATCCTGCTGGTTGAATTTGATTCGCTGAAAGGATTTTCTATTGAATAGCAATAACACGATTCCCGGTCTTGGCTGAGTTATTTTCATTTTAGCTGTGTCGTGCTTTTATCGCGGTATGAAGACCGCAAAAAATTTTTATATTTAAATGCGCTAACTCAAGTCACATCAGCCAGTCCGTAATCTTTTCAACAAGATAGTAACAGATGCTTGACCATCTTACATAATCGACTCATAGCGGGTATTTTTGGTTGGTAGCATTATTTTTTTACACCATGCAGCATCACCCAGTCTTCTTCAAATACTGGATCATCCATTTTAAAAAATTGACTATAAGTATTTAAGACAGTATCTGCCTGTTCTCTGAGGATGCCGGATAACACGATGTCACCATTGGCTTTTGTATGTCGTGCGAGTGTTGGTGCCAGTTCAGCCAGTGGCCCGCTGAGAATATTGGCCATAACGATATCGTATTGTGTGCCCGCATGATGTTTTAGATAATCTTCAGGTAGATAGGTGTTTACTCTTTTTGCGACATTATTTATTTCGGCATTGCTGTGGGTGGCGAGTAATGCCTGTGGATCAATATCAACACCGTCTGCCTGTTTAGTGCCAAGCATGCAGGCGGCGATCGCTAATATGCCTGAGCCGCAACCGTAATCCAGTAGCGTGTCCTGGGTTGTAATGTTCTGGTCTAACCAGCGTAAACATAAAGAAGTAGTAGGGTGAGTACCGGTGCCAAATGCCAGACCGGGGTCAAGCCGAAGGTTTATCGCTTCTGGTTGTGGCGGTTCGACGTGCAGAGGGCATACCCATAAACGTTCGCCGAATTGCATCTCGTGATAATGATCCATCCAGGCACGTGTCCAATTTTGATCTTCCAGAATCTCGCTGCTGCAGCTGTAGCTTGTATCTGCCAGGCAAAGATTGATGCTATCGAGCAAAGCTTGCTGGTTGTTGTCGAAGTTGAATAAACCGGTAATAATTACAGCGTTCCATATCGGCACTTCGTTTACCCCGGGCTCGAGGATGGGCTGGTCGGCGGCATCGGTCAGGGTTACCGTCTGAGCACCAGCAGAGAACAGGCAGTCTTCGGCCCGTTCGGCGTTATCTTTGGTGGTATTGATTGCAATCTGTAGCCAGTTCATGATACTGATTCAGTATGGTAATTTATCTTAAGTCGGTGTAGCCTAACCGATAGTCAGGTGTATGTTTAGATATTACTGAATATATTTAATAACCAGTCTAAATGCTCGGCTTGCGTGCCGGGGTTACGGAGAAGCTGGCGGAGGCAACCATGGATACACAAGCGCATAAAACTGCCAGGGATGCACTGCAGGCGAAAGATTATAAAGCGGCTGAACGCGCTTTTAAGCTGGCACTTGAGTCTGTCGAAAAACATGATGAGCAGTACGACCGTCTGCTGTCTTTTTATGGTTTAACCCGGGTACTTAATGCGGATAAAAATGGTTTGTTGTTATGCCGTGATGCGGCTAGCAACGAAGTGTTTGACGGTGATGTTTTTCTCAATCTGGCCTGTGCTGAATGGCATAGTTATAATCGTAAGCGTGCTATCGATGCGATTCGCCACGGTATAAAGATTGACGCTGAACATAAACAGTTGAATCAGGCCTGCGCCAAACTCGACTGCCGTAAGAAATGCTGTTTTGGTTTTTTACCACGCAGTCACAAGTTAAACCGTTTTTTCGGTCGATTATTCCGTCGACCTGTGCCTATGTTAACAGTCCATAACTTGCTTTATTAGTTATCCAGAAGGGCTCTCCTTTCTGTCACTGCTCAATACTGCTCGCTGCGATACCTTTGTTGCTCAGCCGTCTTCCTCTCAATTTACGATTTGTCTCTATATCGGGTAAAATTGAATAACTTTGTGCCATCGTAATCTGATGGCATGGTTACCCTTTAAAAAAATCAGGCTTAATTCAAAAAGCATATTCAGGACCAAAAATGATTATTACACCAAAGATTCGTGGATTCATATGTACGACGACGCACCCGACAGGATGTGAGCAGAATGTTAAAGAACAGATCGCTTATACAAAGGCGCAGGGAGAGATTATCGGTGGCCCTAAACGCGTCCTGGTCATCGGTTCTTCCAGTGGTTATGGATTAGCTTCGCGTATCACCGCCGCTTTTGGTTGTGGTGCGGCGACCATCGGCGTCTTTTTTGAAAAACCAGCGACGGAGAAAAAAACGGGTACAGCAGGCTGGTACAACTCGGCCGCGTTCGACAAGCTGGCGCATGAAGCCGGGCTCTATGCGAAAAGTCTGAATGGCGATGCCTTCAGTCATGAAGCAAAAACAAAGGCTATCGATCTGATCAAACATGACCTGGGACAGATCGATATGGTCATCTATTCGCTGGCCTCCCCGGTGCGCAAATTACCGGATACCGGTGAAGTCATCCGCTCCGTACTCAAGCCGATCGGCCAGACCTATAAAACGACTGCGGTCGATACCAATAAAGACGTGCTGTATGAGGCGACCATCGAGCCTGCTACGGATGAGGAAGTGGCTAATACCGTTACCGTTATGGGCGGGCAGGACTGGGAATTATGGATGGCTGCCCTGTCTGAAGCTGGTGTACTAGCTGATGGTTGTAAAGCCGTTGCCTACAGTTATATCGGCACCGAGATCACCTGGCCGATCTACTGGGAGGGCGCGCTTGGGGAAGCTAAAAAGGACATGGATAGAGCCGCTCATGCCATCGATAATAATTTAAAGGCGATCAATGGTGCGGCGAATATCGCTGTGCTGAAGAGCGTAGTCACACAGGCGAGTTCAGCGATTCCGGTTATGCCGCTGTATATCGCCATGGCGTTCAAAAAGATGCGCGAACAAGGTATCCACGAAGGTTGCATCGAACAGATAAGCCGCATGTTCCGCGAGCGTTTATATAAAGCTGACGGCAGTGCTGCACAGCTAGATGAAGAGAATCGTCTGCGCCTCGATGACTGGGAACTGCGTGAGGATATTCAGGCGCACTGCAAAGCATTGTGGCCGCAGCTGACGGATGAAAACCTGTCAGAGCTGACCGATTACGCGCTATATAAAGAGGAGTTTTTGAAGCTGTTCGGTTTTGGTGTCCAAGGTGTTGATTACGATGCGGACGTGGACCCTGTGGTGCCTTTCGACGTTATCGATATCTAGCTGTTTGTACATCACAAGCGTTACTGACGCTAAAAGCTTTTTACCGCAGAGGCGCAGAGAAACACGATGTATTGTTAATGGCGCCGCAGGCGCTATTAACAAAATAAAACTCTGCGTCTCCGCGCCTCTGCGGTGAAAGTTTTTGATTTTGTTTTTTATCCACCCATCTCTGCCTGATTATTATGGAGATAATGGCAGGGCAGACAGTTTTATATTTAAGGTCTTGTTTTAGTGTAGAATCCTTGCCGGGAGTTGGCCAGGCAATCGCGCCGGATGATCTTAGGATTGTTCGGGGAGGAAAGTCCGGGCTCCATAGGACAGAGCGCCAGGTAACGCCTGGGGGGTGTAAGCCTACGGAAAGTGCAACAGAAAATATACCGCCAGCTTTGGCTGGTAAGGGTGAAATGGTGCGGTAAGAGCGCACCGCGCAGCTGGTAACAGGTGTGGCATGGTAAACCCCGCTCGGAGCAAGACCAAATAGGGGGACATTATGCGTGGTCCGCGCTGTTCCCGGGTAGGTCGCTTGAGGTGCATGGTGACATGTTACCCAGATGAATGATTGCCCACGACAGAACCCGGCTTATCGGCTGACTCCCATTTTTTATCTTATCCGTTCTGATTGCGGCTTCAATCAGCATCGATTTATCTAAATTTGTGTTCAAAAACGATGCTTTTGTCGGTTAGCTCTGGTAAAAGCAGTTTCAGATCTTTCTCAGTAACACCCCATACTTAAAGTAAGTTATTAGCTTATATAAGCAAGTTAATGATTTAAAGAGTATATCCTCTATTAGTTTTTCCTGTTTTTCTTAATTATTAGCTAAGTAACTGTCAGCTATAGATATTTTTCTATTTCAAGATACAAAAATGCTTGACATTAGGTGGTCAGAATACCTATAGTGTCAATATGTGGGGAAAAGTGGGGAATTGTGGAGTTATTCACCATTCTTACTCCCGAGATTTTTAACAGGACGCTATAACAATAATAAAAAATGCATTTTCGTGGAATCAACAATATCTCTATAGACGCCAAAGGCAGAATGGCAATGCCCGCTCGCTATCGCGAGCGCTTGCTTGAAGGCTGTGGCGGGCGCCTGGTAGTGACGGTTGATCAGGATCATTGTTTGCTGGTCTATCCTCTGCCGGAATGGGAAGTTATCGAAAATAAGCTTATTGCCTTGCCTAGCTTAAACAAACAGGCGCGTCTGTTGCAACGTTTATTAATCGGTCATGCCACCGAGCTGGATATGGATGCGCAGGGCCGAATTTTATTGCCTGCCATGTTACGCGAATTTGCCGGCCTGAAAAAGAAAGCGGTAATTATTGGTCAGGGTAAAAAACTGGAAATATGGGACGAAGATACCTGGGGTGAAAGCCAGGAAGAGTGGGTGGCGGCCGTGCAGGCCGATGAAGGCGAACTTCCAGCGGCGCTGGAAGAACTGTCGCTCTAAACGATTGTTGAATGGGCGATTTCAATCACCAGTCAGTGCTTTTAGAAGAAGCGCTGGAGTCGCTGAATATTCGCCCATCGGGTATCTATATTGATGCAACCTTTGGCAGGGGCGGTCATAGCCGTGCCATCTTGCAGCAGTTAAATGACGAGGGTCGTCTGATTGCATTTGATCAGGACCCGGAGGCAGTCGAATTTGCCAAGCAGCAGTTTGCCGACGAGCCGCGTTTTACAATAGAACACTGTAACTTCAATCAGGTGGCGGACGTGATTGAGCGATATGGCTTGACCGGAAAAATAGATGGCGTGCTGATGGACCTTGGGGTTTCGTCACCGCATCTCGATGACGCAGAACGTGGTTTCAGTTTTATGCGTTCTGGCCCGCTGGATATGCGTATGGATACCAGTCAGGGTGAAACGGCCGCGCAGTGGCTGGCTAGAGTTAAACCTGCTGATTTAATAAATGTGCTCAAAAGATACGGCGAAGAAAAATTCGCTAAACGAATTGCAACAGCCATTGTTGATGCCCGTGCTGAGCGTGAGATCACCGAAACCGGTGATCTGGCTGAAATCATTTCAAATGCAATTCCCGTAAAAGAAAAACATAAACACCCTGCGACGCGGAGTTTTCAGGCAATTCGTATTTACATTAATCAGGAATTGCAGGCTATAGAACAGGGTTTGAAAGGTGCTGTTTCAGTTCTGGCGAAGGGTGGCCGTCTGTCGGTAATCAGTTTTCATTCGCTGGAAGACAGGATAGTGAAACGGTTTATGCGGGATATTTCCAGTCGGCCAAAATTGCCTGCTGGATTACCGGTTATGGAAGCAGATATAGAGGTGCCTTTTCGGCTGGTATCGAAGCCGATTGTTGCAGGTGCTGAGGAGCTTGGTGTTAATCCCAGATCAAGAAGTGCACGTTTGCGTGTACTGGAGAGGCGATTATGAGTGATAGGCAGCGTGTATTAATTGTGGTTACGGTTTTATTTAGCCTGGTGCTGGCTTCGGCAATATTGCTGGTTTATAGCAAGCATCAGAGTAGAAAGTTATTTGTGGAATTGCAGCAATTGAAATACCAGGTGGATGCATTAAATACGGAGTGGAGTCAGTTACAGTTAGAGCAGAGCGCGTGGTCGGGACATGGTCGTATCGAACGCATTGCGAGTAAGCGGTTGTCAATGGTTATGCCGGGATCGAATGACGTGGTGTTTGTAACAGAGTGAAAACATATCGTAACAAAAAAGTAGACACCAGGACATCGATGGTCTGGCGTCGCCTGTCTGCGGTAACCGTTTTTGTCGCATTAGTTGCTGTGCTGTTAATAAAAACGCTGGATATGCAGATACTTCGTAGTGAATTTTTTGAGCAGCAGGGTGATGCGCGTCAGCTTCGCACGGTTTCGATCTCTGCGCATCGTGGCGATATCATTGACAGGAATGGTGAGCCTTTTGCAGTGAGTGCGCCGGTTAACAGTATATGGGTAAATCCTAAGGTTGCGATCAATAACCTGGATGAGCTGGTCACGGTAGCTGATCTATTGTCTCTGGACGCCATCAGTTTAATAGAAAAAATAAAACGTAATACGCATCGTGAGTTTTTATATCTAAAACGTCATGCATCGCCGGAGCTGGCAGAAGAAGTGATGGCGTTGAAAGTGCCGGGTGTATCTCTGCAGAATGAATATCGCCGTTACTACCCAAGTGGTGAAGTAGCGGCGCATGTCATCGGTTTTTCCGATATTGACGATAACGGCCAGGAAGGAATCGAATTAGCGTTTAACGAATGGTTAAAGGGCCTGCCGGGTGAAAAACGCGTTATCCGGGATCGTCTTGGGCGTGCGTTTGATGATGTTGAGCGTATCCGTTCGGCAGAACCGGGAAAATCGATACAGTTAAGTATCGATAAGCGGATACAGTACGTTACCTACCGAACCCTGAAAGCGGCGGTGTTGAAACACAATGCCGTCGCTGGTTCAGCAGTGGTGCTCGATGTGCGTACCGGTGAAGTACTGGCGATGGTGAATCAGCCTTCGTTCAATGTTAATGACAGAAAACAGTTACAGCCGCAAGCCACCAGAAACCGAGCAGTAACCGATGTGTTTGAGCCAGGCTCGACGATGAAACCCTTAACCATCGCAGCAGCTTTGGAAAGTGGACGATGGAAACCTTTTTATAAGGTGGAAACTGCTCCGGGTTATATGCGGGTGAAAGGCAATACTATAAGAGACCATAAAAATTATGGCGATCTTGATGTCGGTGGCGTACTGGAGAAATCCAGTAATGTCGGTATCAGTAAAATCGCGCTAGCGATGGATGCGGAGCAGCAATGGTCGATGTATCAAAAGCTGGGTTTTGGTGTTGTTACCGGTAGTGGTTTTCCTGGTGAGGCCGGTGGTCAGCTTTCTCTCAATGCTCTGAACAATGATTTTGAGCGTGCTTCGCTGGCGTTCGGTTATGGTGTCTCGGTGACACCACTGCAGCTGGCACATGCGTATTCTGCGATCGCTGCCGATGGCATATTGCGTCCGGTTAATTTTTTGCTGGATAAAGACAGGGATCCGGATGTAGCTGTTGAAGGTCAGAGAGTGATGTCTGTCGATACTGCGAGAGCAGTGCGTAAGATGATGCAGCGTGTGGTTTCCGAAAAGGGTACCGGCAAGCGCGCAAGCGTGGCTAACTATAGCGTGGCGGGAAAGACCGGTACGGTACATAAATTTATTGCTGGCGGTTATGCGGAAGATCGTTATCTTTCAATATTTGCAGGCATGGTACCGGCTGATAATCCAGAGTTGGTGATGGTGGTGATGATCGATGAGCCTAGAAATGGTGAGCATTTTGGTGGCATGGTTGCGGCGCCGGTATTTAGCCAGGTGATGTCTGGAGCGATGCGTTTATTAGATGTGGCTCCCGACCGGGTTTCTAAAAAACAGCTGATGAATGCGGCTGTATCAAAAGCGGATGAATCGATAATAGCAGCGGTGAATGAATGATGAAAAATGAAGTCGCATTGGACTACTTGCTCGAAGGATTTGTCGATGATGCTCTGATAGATCAATGTAAAGATATAACGATTAATGCCATAGTGCAGGACAATCGAAAGGCGCGCCCGGGTAATCTTTTTATTGCCCATCAGGGTTATAACACGCACGGTTTATTGTACGCGCAGGATGCCGTCGCCAAAGGTGTTACTGTGGTGCTGTGGGATGGTGACCTGGATAACCGTAATGAGATCCTCGATTCGATATCTAATAAAGTGCTGTGTATTCATTGCCATGATCTGAAAAACAAAGTCGGTCCGATCGCGTCACGTTATTATGAACAGCCTTCGCTGTCACTGGATGTGATAGGGGTTACCGGTACAGACGGAAAAACCTCGATCGCGCATTTTCTTGCGCAATGTCTTGATGCTTATGATGTGCATTGTGGCGTATTAGGTACCCTGGGTAACGGTTTTATCAATGATCTGCATCCTACCGGTCTGACCACGGTCGATGCGCTACTGGTACAGAAAACACTTTTTGATATCAAGCAGGCAGGCGCAAGACACGTGGTCATGGAAGTATCATCGCATGGCCTTGATCAGGGGCGTGTCAATGGCGTAGCTTTTACCACCGCAGTGTTTAGCAACATGGGGATAGACCACCTGGATTATCATGGCACGATTGATAAGTATGCGGCTGCGAAGAAACGCCTGTTTTATACACCGGGTTTAGGTAATGCAGTCATCAACCTCGATGATGAGTTTGGTAGAAAACTTGCACAAGAAGTGCGTGAGCATGTCTGTGTCTGGGGTTACAGCCTGAAAAAAGATATTTCGGCATATAAAGATTATGCTGATTATTGTGTTAATGCGCAGGAAGTAACACCATTCGATCGCGGTTATCACCTCACGGTTTCAACCCCAAGAGGTGCTGGCAGTTTTGATATTCCTCTGTTGGGGCGGTTTAATGTCTCCAATGCATTAGCAGTGTTATCAACCCTGTTAGTCAGCCAGTTATCATTTGAAGAAGCGACCAGTAGCCTTGCTGCTGTCCGTTCTGTCGATGGTCGTGTGGAGATTATTGCGGAGCCAGAGAAGCCTGTTGTAGTTGTCGATTATGCGCATACAGAGCAGGGTCTTTCAGCTGTCTGTCAATCTATGCGTGAGCATTTTGAAGGTACTATCTGGTGTGTATTTGGCTGCGGCGGTGATCGTGACCGCAGTAAACGACCAATGATGGCAAAAGTCGCAGAAAAATATGCAAACAAAATTATCGTTACCACGGATAATCCGCGCCACGAAGATCCGCAGAGTATCATCGATGAAGTTCTGACGGGATTCTCATCATTGGAGAATGTTGAAGCGGTACTTGATAGACGTCAGGCGATCGATATTGCAATCACCAATGCACAACCCGGAGATGTTGTTTTGCTGGCCGGCAAAGGTCATGAGACCAGCCAGATCGTCGGTGATGTGCATATCGCTTTTGATGACCGCCGTGTTGCGCGTGAGTTATTGCTGGCCAGAGAAAGCGGAGAGCTTGCATGATGATGATGTCACAGATCGCTGAAGCTTTAGATGCCAGGCTGATCGGTCAGGACGTGATGATGACGGGTGTCTCTAAAGACACGCGTGATATTCATGCCGGCGACCTCTACGTGGCGCTTAAAGGTGATCGATTTGATGGCCATAAATTTGTCTCCGAAGCGACAGCGGCGGGTGCTGTTGGTGTATTGGTAAGCGAGCTGCAGACAGAAACGGGTTCGCGCGATGTGCCGCAGGTCCAGGTCGATGATACGCGTATAGCTCTGGGTAAGCTGGCGGCCTGCTGGCGACAAAAATTTACTGGTAAATTAATCGGTATTACCGGCAGTAACGGCAAGACATCGGTGAAAGAGATGTGCAGCAAGATCCTGAGCGATTTTGCAGGTGCTTCAGCTGTGTTAGCAACCAAAGGTAATCTGAATAATGATATCGGCTTACCGATGACCTTGCTGGAGTTAACTCAGCAGCACAAGTTCGCGGTTATCGAGATGGGCGCAAATCACCTCGGCGAAATTGATTATCTGACAGCGATTGCACGGCCGGATGTTGCACTGGTGAATAATGTCGGGCCTGCGCACCTGGAAGGTTTTGGTTCGCTGGATAATATTGCAAAGGCAAAAGCTGAGATCTACAACGGCTTATCAGACGATGGAATTGCGATTATTAACCAGGATGATGCGTTTGCGGCGTACTGGAAGGATTATTGTTCGGCGATGAAGACGATGAGTTTTTCGATGCTCGATGAGAGTGCCGATGTTTATGCGAAACATCTAGAAAATGATCATTATCAGATCATAAGTAAAAACCAAACAGCGGAGCTCAGACTTAAAGTACCCGGTAAACATAATGTGATGAATGCGCTGGCAGCAACGGCAGTGATGCTATCACTTGAATTGCCGTTGCAATTTATCGTTGCTTCGCTTTCCAAGTTTGAAAATATACAGGGCCGATTGAATGTTAAAACTTCTGCCGCAGGATATCAGGTTATTGATGATACCTATAATGCGAATCCTCTTTCAGTGACTGCAGCCATCGATGTGCTTGCTGATATGCAGGGTGACACGATACTGGTCTTAGGGGATATGGCGGAGCTGGGCGAGCATGCTGAAAAGTTACACGCCGAGATTGGCATTAAAGCGAAAGACGCCGGCATAAAAAGTCTGTACGCCACAGGAAAGCTAAGCGCGAATACGGTGATAGCGTTTGGTGAAAATGGATTTCATTTTGAAAATAAGAATGAACTGATAAATGCATTAAAAGAAAATTTAACTGCGGACGCAGTTGTTTTAATAAAAGGTTCTCGCAGTGCGGCTATGGAAGAAGTAGTTGAACGGATATTGACCCACGAAAATAATAATAAGAGGGTGAACTAATGTTTTTAACATTAGCTGAATATCTACAACAATATGAGAGCGGCTTTGCTGTTTTCCAATATATTACTCTACGTGCCATCCTTGGCACCATTACCGCGCTGATTTTATCCCTGGTGATCGGGCCAACCATGATACGTCGCTTATCCAGTTATAAGATTGGTCAGCATATACGTGATGATGGGCCGCAATCACATCTGTCAAAAGCCGGTACGCCTACCATGGGCGGCGCGCTGATCCTGGTGTCGATTGCGATCAGTACCCTGTTATGGGCTGATCTATCCAGTGAAAAAATCTGGGTCGTGTTAGGTGTGACGCTGTCGTTTGGTCTGATCGGTGGTGTCGACGATTACAAAAAACTGGTTTATGGCAATTCTAAAGGTTTGTCTGCCAGAGCTAAATACTTCTGGCAGACCGTGTTCGGCCTATCTGCCGCCCTGTTCATTTATAGCAATGCAAAAACGCCGGTTGAAACAACCCTGATCTTTCCGTTTTTGAAAGATGTATTACTGCCACTGGGCGCTGGTTTTGTCGTGCTCACCTATCTCGTGATCGTAGGTAGCAGCAATGCAGTTAACCTCACCGACGGTCTTGATGGTCTGGCGATAATGCCAACGGTGATGGTCGCCGGTGCACTGGGCGCTTTTGCTTATCTTACCGGGCATGCAAATTTTTCTGGTTATCTGGGTATTCCTTATGTCGCGGGTAGCGGTGAATTAACGATTTTCTGTGGTGCCTTAGTCGGCGCCGGCCTCGGTTTTCTCTGGTTTAACACCTATCCAGCGATGGTTTTCATGGGTGATGTCGGTGCGCTGGCGTTAGGTGCAGCACTGGGTGTGATTGCAGTATACGTCAGGCAGGAGTTAGTGCTGGTGATCATGGGCGGGGTTTTTGTGATGGAGACGGTATCCGTTATCTTGCAGGTTGGTTCGTATAAATTAACCGGTAAACGAATATTTCGCATGGCACCGATTCATCATCATTTTGAATTAAAAGGCTGGCCTGAGCCCAGGGTGATCGTTCGCTTCTGGATTATTACCGTGGTACTGGTATTGGTCGGTCTGGCATCCTTGAAAGTTAGATAGATATATTAAAGTGGAATGAGCGCATTAAACATAATGACTGTTAAACCTGAACAAGCTGTTTATACACTGGTCGTCGGACTGGGTAAAACAGGTTTGTCTGTGGTGCGTTATCTACGCGCTTTAGGTGAAGCCGTTGTGGTTGTTGATAGCCGTGACATTCCGCCTGGCCTTGGCGAGTTAAATAAAGAATATAGTGATGTCGAATGTTATACCGGAGCATTTGATGCCGCGTTGTTTGTGCATGCGCATCGGATAGTGGTTAGCCCTGGTGTTTCCCTGACAGTACCGGCACTGGTAGAAGCGAAAAATAATAATATCGAAATTATTGGCGACATCGATTTATTTGCACACGAGGTGATGGCGCCAGTTGTTGGGATAACTGGTTCTAATGGTAAGTCGACAGTAACGACCTTGCTGGCAATGATGGCGGCACAGGCAGGTAAACATTCTGTTGCCAGTGGAAATATCGGCCTGCCTGTACTTGATTCATTAGATGATGATATCGATTTATATGTGCTCGAGTTATCCAGTTTTCAATTAGAGACCTTGCAGCATCTGCCGATGAAAGCGGCGGTGGTGTTAAATATCAGCGCGGACCATCTCGACCGTTATGAGAACCTTACGGCTTATGCAATGAGTAAACAGGTCATCTATGAAAATGCCGAGATCCTGGTCGTCAATAAAGATGATGAGCTGGCAAGCCGGGTTAATGCTGCAGCGAACAAAGTGATTGCTTTTACGTTAAACAAGCCAGAAGCCAATGAGTTCGGTTTATGTGAAGGCAGCGATAAAGCGGTGAGTCTGTGTTTTGGTGAGCAGCCGTTAATTGCTGCTGATCAGCTGAAGATCAAAGGTTCACATAATCTACAGAATGCACTGGCGGCACTGGCCTTAGGTAATGCTATTGGTCTGCCATTTACGAGCATGGTTGAAACCTTGAAAGAATTTAAAGGCCTCAGGCATCGCACGCAATTTGTCGCCGAAATTGATGGAGTTAACTGGATCAATGATTCCAAAGCGACAAATGTCGGCGCTACCATCGCTGCGCTTATTGGCCTGCCGGGCACTCATGTCCTGATTGCAGGCGGTGAAGCAAAGGGTGCCGATTTTTCACAACTTGCAGAAGTTATAAAAGAACATTGCCGTGCAGTTGTGCTGATGGGTAAAGACGCAGAAAATATCAGAGCTGTATTACCTGATTTTATACCGGTTGAGATGGTAACGGATATGCAGGCGGCAGTATTGACCGCGCAGTCGTTAGCAATCCCTGGCGATAATGTATTACTAGCGCCGGCATGTGCCAGTTTTGATATGTTTGAAAATTTTGAACAGCGCGGAGACGTGTTTATACAGGCGGTAGAAACATTGGTGTCAGAGGTGTCGTCATGAGCGTGGCTGCTGACATGTTTTCCAGGTTACAGTCAGTGGCGCTGCCAGTCAGGAAACCCTTTCGCTGGTTTGATCTGAAAGTTGAACTGGATGATTTTGATCCGGTGCTGTTAACCGTTTTCATCTCATTGCTCACGATCGGTGTCATCATGGTGGCATCATCTTCGATTAGTATTGCCGACAGAAATTTTTCAAACCCGTTCTATTATTTTCAGCGTCAGTTGGTGTTTGTTGTTCTGGGTATCGTTGCGGCATTGACTGTTTTCAAAATTCGTCTCGTACAGTGGGAAAAGTCAGGCGTTGCGTTGTTGATATTTGCTCTGTTTCTACTGGTGCTGGTACTGATTCCGGGTGTAGGGAAAACAGTCAATGGCAGTACTCGCTGGTTACCTTTAGGTGTTTTCAATCTGCAGGTG
This sequence comes from Gammaproteobacteria bacterium, assembly GCA_041570895.1. Classification (GTDB taxonomy): domain Bacteria; phylum Pseudomonadota; class Gammaproteobacteria; order SZUA-229; family SZUA-229. The sequence goes on along the minus strand of JBFFVI010000005.1, from coordinate 3,053 downwards.
TCAGAGCTGGTTAAATTGTTCCTGGTGATATACGTTGCTGGTTATCTGGTTCGTCATGGCGATGCAGTACGACGCAGTTTATGGGGATTTCTGAAACCAATGATGATGGTGGGTGTTGCTGGATTGTTATTATTAATCGAGCCAGATTTTGGAGCTACTGTCGTCATCATGGGGACAGTGCTAGGCATGACGTTTTTAGCCGGCGCACGATTTATCCAGTTTATCTCATTTGTTTCTTTGTTTGTCTGTGCGGCATTGATGCTGGTAGTGACCTCACCATATCGCATGCAGCGTCTGACATCATTTGCCAATCCATGGGCGGATCCATTCGATAGTGGTTTTCAGCTAACCCAGTCTCTCATCGCTATCGGTACGGGTGGCTGGTTCGGTACCGGTCTGGGTGGCAGCGTGCAAAAATTGTTTTATCTGCCTGAGTCACACACGGATTTTCTATTTGCGGTGTTATCAGAAGAGTTGGGTTTTGTCGGCGTTGCTATCGTTATTATATTGTTCAGTATGTTGTTTTTTAGATCGCTGAAAATTGCTTCACAGGCTGAAGCAGCGGGTAATTATTTTGCAGCATACATGGCTTACGGTATTGGCATCTGGTTATCGATGCAGGCCTTTATCAACATGGGAGTTAATGTTGGTTTGTTGCCTACTAAAGGTCTAACACTGCCATTGATGAGTTATGGTGGCAGTAGTTTGATCGTCTGCTGTATGGCGATAGGTCTGTTGATGCGGATCCAGTTTGAAACACGTGGTGTGAGCAAGCAGGCCAGTAAAAAATCAGCAGCTAAAACCACTAAGAATCGTCGTCGTCAGAATGGCACCTCTGCGCTCATAACGAAAGGAGGCCGGACATGATCGATGTGCGTCCAGTTTTGATTATGGCAGGTGGCACCGGTGGCCATGTCTTTCCTGCACTTGCTGTGGCTGATGAATTACGTATGCGCGGTATCCCGGTTATCTGGCTGGGAACAAAGGCAGGCATCGAATCGCGGCTGGTACCACAGGCAGGTTATCCCATCGAATGGATGAGTATCTCTGGTCTGCGAGGTAAAAATACGCTGACCCTTTTACTGGCGCCGCTTCGTTTGCTGGTTGCCTGCTGGCAGGCATTAGCTGTTCTGCTAAAAAGAAAACCCTGTGCTGTTTTAGGTATGGGTGGTTTTGCCTCAGGCCCTGGCGGTCTCATGGCCTGGCTGATCAGAAAGCCGCTTTTGGTGCATGAGCAAAATGCCATTCCCGGTCTGACCAATAAAGTTTTAGCCAGGCTGGCAACCGTGGTATTGCAGGCTTTTCCTGCGGTGTTTAAACAGGCGGTAACGACTGGCAACCCAGTAAGAAAGTCTATATGTGAGATAGCAAAACCTGAGGATCGTTATGCCCAGCGTCAGGGTAATCTGCATCTGCTGGTGATCGGTGGCAGCCTGGGTGCTGTCAAGCTCAATGAGATCATCCCACAGGCATTGGCTAAGATTGATCGCGATAAACGGCCACAGGTTATTCACCAGACGGGTTTGAATAATATCGAGTCAGCTAAAACTATCTATAGTGATGCAGGTGTCGACGCAAAAGTTGAAGCTTTTATCGATGATATGCCAGCTGTTTATGAATGGGCTGATCTGGTGATCTGCCGCTCTGGCGCAATGACGGTATTTGAATTAGCCGCTGCCGGCGTCGCTTCTATCCTGGTGCCATACCCGTATGCTGTTGATGATCATCAGACTCAGAATGCTCGTTATCTTGAAGCAGCTGAGGCAGCAATAATAAAACAGCAGGATGCACTGAGTGCGGACTGGGTGGCTGAAGTAATCGAAGATTTTTCAGTGAACCGTAAAAAATTGTTGGACATGGCAGTTGCCGCTCGTAAACTTGCGATGCCTGACTCAGCTAAAACTATCGCAGACGCCTGTTCGAGCGCTGGAGGTATGGTTTAATGTCACATACTGCCGACGATAAAACTAGCAGCTATGAGAATTTCATGCGCCGCATCCGTAAAGTGCATTTTGTCGGTATCGGTGGTGCTGGTATGAGTGGTATTGCCGATGTGATGAACACACTGGGTTATCAGGTGAGTGGTTCTGATATAGCAAGCAATGCTGTTACCGAGCGACTGCAGAGCCTGGGTGTGAAGGTGTATAACACCCACTCGGCAGAAAATATAAGTGATGTGGATGTTGTGGTTACTTCTACCGCAATCGATAAAAATAATCTCGAAGTTGAAGCGGCGAAAGCATTACGCATTCCTGTGGTGCCACGAGCCGAGATGTTAGCAGAGCTGATGCGTTTTAGTCACGGCATCGCCGTTGCTGGCACCCATGGTAAAACCACAACGACGTCATTGGTTACCAGCGTGTTAGCAGAAGCGGGACTGGATCCAACCTATGTCATCGGCGGCAAGCTCAACAGCTCAGCAACCCATGCACGTTTAGGCAAAGGTAAATACCTGGTTGCAGAAGCTGATGAAAGCGATGCTTCATTTTTATATCTGCAGCCGATGATAGCCATCGTCACCAACGTTGATGCTGATCACCTGCCGACTTATGCTGGTGATTTCTCCAGACTTAAGCAGGCGTTTGTTGAGTTTTTGCATCATCTGCCGTTTTATGGCCTGGCTGTTGTCTGTGTCGATGATGCCGAAGTGAGAAGTATACTGGCAGAAATAACGCGTCCGATAATTCGTTATGGCATCGATTTCGAGGCTGACGTTCGTGCTTCAAATGTTCGTTACCAGGGTACGCAGAGCGTTTTTGATGTTTTATTGCCTGAGGCAGATGCGCCTTTCGAAGTTACCCTGAATATGCCTGGACGTCATAATGTATTGAATGCACTGGCGGCAATCTGTGTTGCCTATGAGCTTGGTATCTCGGTTAAACATATGCAGGCAGCGTTATCAAAGTTTGAAGGTATCGGCCGTCGTATGCATATGTATGGCGATATCAATATCAAGCATGGCACAGTAACCCTGGTCGATGATTATGCGCATCATCCAACTGAAGTTGCGGCAACGCTCAGAGCAGCAAAAAATGCCTGGCCGGAAAAAAGAC
>JBFFVI010000004.1:0-20056 GCA_041570895.1 Gammaproteobacteria bacterium | reverse complement strand
CTCTATGCAAATCCATTAACAGCATACTTCTCAAGTTACTGTTATTTTTCATGCGCTGGAGTTTACGCTCAAAATTATCACTTTTCATTTTTATCTCCATGGATGGAGTGTATTCCGCATGGAGCCACGGATGGCGGTGGGTATCTCCATGGATGGAGTGACAGATAACTTCTCCATGCGTGATCTGCACTTCCTGCATCCATGCAAGCAGGATACCGATGGAAGCCCCAGCACTCACTTCACAGTTTTCTTTAGTTTACAGAAATAAAATCCATCGGCGTCCTGTTCGCCGGGAAACAGCTGCCGGCCATAATCACACGCCACACCCCAGTCAGCCTGTATTTTTATCTCAGCCGCATCATTACCGGCGTTACTATTCAGTGCTAAAAATTTCGCTATCTGATGCTGATTTTCATCCTTAAATATCGAACAGGTTACATATAATAACTCGCCACCCGGTTTCAGCATCTGCCATGCAGACAATAAAATTTCTGACTGCATTTTCACCAGCTGCTCGATATCAGACTCTCGCCGTAATGTTTTAATGTCCGGATGACGCCGGATCACACCACTTGCAGAACATGGCGCATCGATCAATATACGATCGAACGCTTCACCATCCCACCACTGTTTATAATCACGCGCATCGGCAACGATCAACTTTACTCGCGCGCCATCCCTGGCAGTACCTGATAACTTCAGTCGCTGCAAATTCTCAATGACGCGCTGCATCCTTTTCTCATCAAATTCAACAGCGATCAATTTATCCTGTGTGTTTGTGCGCTCGAGGATATGACAGGTCTTACCACCAGGCGCCGCACATAGATCCAGCACTCTGTGATCTGCTGAAGCCTCCAACAATTGTGCCGCCAGTTGTGCGCCTACATCCTGAACCGAGACAACACCGTCTGAGAAGCCGGGCAGCTGTCGCACATCGATACCTTGAGATAACTTCAAGGCATGATCTGCAAGCAGACTCACTTCGGATTCTATCTCAAGCTCAGTAAGTAATTGCTGATATTGAACAGCGTTAGATTGCAGCTGATTGACCCGCAACCAGAAAGCAGGGCGCTGGTTATTGGCAGCTAAAATTTTCTGCCAGCCATAAACCTGGTCTTGCGGCCAGTCTTTTTTGATTTTTTTCAATATCCAGTCAGGATGTGAATACCTGACCTGATCATCATTGATTGATGAGATCAGTTTTTCCTGTTCACGAGTAAACTCTCTGAGTACGGCATTCACTAATCCAGCAGCCCATTTTTTACCCGACTTCCTGACCAGCTCGACCGAATCATTGATAACAGCATAATCCGGTGTGCGACAGTCTTTTAATTCATAGATAGCCATCAATAGGATCAACTGTACATCGATATCTTTTTTCTTCAGCGGTTTTTTCAGCAGACGCGAGACAAAAAACTCCAGCTGCCAGCGCCAGCGCAATACGCCATTAACAATCTCATTGGCCAGCCCTCGATCACGCGCGTCATCAAGTTTATCAATGGTATTTACCTGCGCCGCTGATAAAGACTGGCCGCTAAAAACCTGTTTCAAGGTTTTTAAACTTGCCTGCCGCGCCGCACTGGTTTTAGATTTTTTAGCTTTCGACGGCTCGGGATGAGGTGAATTTGTCACGGCATTAACTCAAGGTTTGACCGAGTAAAGAGTTCGCATTAAGAAAATCAGCAACCGGCATTTGTCGCTTGCCTTCCACCTGTAAATGCGTGATCCGTAACACACCTTCACCGGTTTTAACATCGATACCTGCTGCAGACTCAGCAATTACGCTACCGGGCAATAAACCATCATCGGCAACGTCCATTTTAATAACTTCGGCTTGCCACAGACGCAAGGTTGATGGTTTATTGTTTTTCTCATAAGAACAATAGGCCACCGGCCATGAGTTATAGGCTCTGATCGCACGTTGAATTTTCTCTGCCGACTGCGACCAGTCTATTTTTGCTTCAGCTTTATTTAATTTTGACGCATAACATGCTTCTGCATCATCCTGCTTTATCGGGTTAGTCCTTTGTTCAGCGATCGCCGGTAAAACGGCCATCAATGTTTCTGCACCTAAGACCATTAACCTGTCATGTAGACTCGAACCGGTTTCATTAGCAGCAATTTCGTATTCTCCCACGGCCAGCATGTCGCCGGTATCAAGACCCTCATCCATCTGCATGATGGTAATACCCGTTTTTTTATCGCCAGCCAGAATCGCCCGCTGAATGGGAGCAGCCCCTCGCCACCGTGGCAACAGTGAGGCATGGATATTGATACAACCCAGACGCGGAGCATCGAGCACTTCCGCAGGCAACAAAAGGCCATATGCCGTTACCACCATCAAATCAGCATCCAGTGCTTTTAACTGCTCCTGTGCCTGCTTGTCTTTTAAAGTTTCCGGCTGATAGACAGGAATACCGTATTCCATTGCTTTTTCTTTGACCGGTGATGCCTTGAATCCACGGCCGCGACCAGCCGGACGGTCGGGCTGCGTATACACCGCGATCACGTCATGAGGAGACATTATTAATGCTTGCAGCGCAGCAACGGAAAAATCCGGCGTGCCGGCATAAATAATACGTAGAAGATTACTCACTATGTTCTTTGTAAAAGTAGAAGCTACAGAACAGCTTGTTTACTGGCTTCACGCTGACTCTTAAGCAGACGTTTTTTAATACGCTGAAACTTTAACGGCGATAAATAATCGACGAACAATTTACCCTGCAGATGATCCATTTCATGCTGGATACATACCGCCAGCATCTCGTCAGCCTGCAGCGTATATTCATCACCATTTTGGTCTAGCGCCTTCACGGTTACTTTTTCAGCACGCTCAACTGTTTCATAGATATCAGGCACAGATAAACAGCCTTCATCACAGCTCTCGGTGCCTTCTTCGGCAATAATCTCCGGGTTTATCAAACATAGTGGCTGGCTTTTATCTTCTGATACATCGATCACTATGACCTGCTGATGCACATTCACCTGCGTAGCGGCGAGACCGATACCCGGTGCGGTATACATGGTTTCAAACATATCATCCACCAGCTTTTTGATATTATCGTCGACTTTTTCTACCGGCTTAGCTACCGTGCGCAAGCGTTTGTCCGGGTAATGTAATATATCTAGTAGTGCCATAATGTATTTTAAATATTGCCAGGTATTTTCAGCTGATAATATCGCTTAAAAACCAGCGTAATCAGCGCGTATATTGTTATTTCTGCTACACTCAGTGAAAAACTTGCTTCTGTAATTGAAGTATAGCTACTAAACTATTGAGAATAGTAAGAAAACTACCGCCCATAAAAAACATCGTTAATAAAAATTCAGGGCAAAAAACCAGGGAATAAAAATAAAAATGAATAACTCACCTACTCCCAAGTCACGCATTATTGTACCCTTTTTCGTGCTTTCAGGGCTACTCGCCTTTATCGGCGGATGCAGCTCTACTGAGCCACGCCCTGTTGCAGTAGAAAAACCTGCTGAACCAGCGCCTGTTGCCAAGGTTGAAAAAGAGATTCGCGTTAAAGCCGAGCACCCAAGGCAATACACCGTTAAAAAAGGCGATAGCTTATGGCACATTTCCAGCTTATTCCTGCAGGATCCCTGGTACTGGCCTGAAATCTGGCAGAATAACCGGCAGATACAGAACCCCCATTTGATTTTCCCGGGTGATGTATTAACCCTGATCTATGTCGATGGTCAGCCGCAGATTTTGGTCAATGAAATCCAGCATAAGGAGATACAACAGGCAAGCGTCGACAGCTACAAAGGCTTACCGGTTAAAAAACTCAGCCCTAGCATACGTCCGACAGAACTTGCAGCAAGCATTCCCAGTATTCCCGGTGATGCCATTCGACAGTTTTTAAGTAAACCAAGAGTCGTCACCAAAGAACAGCTTGAGAACGCTCCCCGTATAATAGGTAGCCAGGATAACCACCTGATTTTAGGTGAAGGCAGTCGTGTCTACATCCGCGGCGAACTTGATAAAGAGAGGGTTCGTTTTTCAATATTTAACCCCGGCGATGCACTGCGCGACCCCGACTCCAACGAAATTCTGGGGTATGAAGCAAAATATGCAGGTGATGTTCATATCACTGACTATGACGACCCTGCTTCAGGCAACCTGACTTTTACCGAACGTGAAGTATTGATCGGTGACCGTTTATTACCGGAAGACCGAAGCAAACTGGAAAATCTGTATTTCCCTCATCTGCCAGACGGCGAAGTTAAAGCCCAGATCATTTCACTCTATGACGCCATGTTTGGTGTTGCACAGTACCAGATCGTGGTAATCAATAGCGGTGAGCGCGATGGTATGGAAGTCGGCCACTTACTAGCCACTCACACTAAAGGTGCTGTAGTACGTGATCGTTTTGACAAGCGCCGCTCTGAGCCGGTACAGCTACCCAATGAGCGCAGCGGCCTGATAATGATTTTCAAAACTTTTGATCGTGTCAGTTATGGTCTCACGCTGGAATCCAAGCGTGTCATTCATAAGAATGACCATGTTCACACACCAAGACTCTAACCAGCCTCTCAAAATATATGCTCCTCAATTAGGCACGAAACTCAATAATAAAGTATTATTCATGGATGAATAAACACAGGAATGAAGCTGCAAGGAATGCGGAACACAACAACTCCCTCAAAAACTGGCTTTATCTACGTCACACCCCCGGCGTAGGCAGTCGCACCTGCCATACCCTGATCGATGCATTTGGCTCGGTAGACGCCATATTTGGCGCCAGCCATAAACAGCTCTCGGCGACAGGAATCAAAGCTGAAATAATTAGCGCACTCACCGATCAGCAAAGACCAGACATTAGCGCTGACCTAAACTGGTGCCTTGAGGAAAACCACCATATCATCACCTATTTTGATGAATATTATCCTGCACAGTTAAAAGACCTTCCTGATGCACCACCTATATTATATGTCAGAGGTGATCCCGATTATCTGGCGCAACCGCAACTTGCGATGGTCGGCACGCGCAACCCTAGTGCAGCAGGACGAAACACTGCCAGGGAATTTGCCAGCCACCTTTCCAACGCTGGCATTACCATAACCAGCGGACTGGCCAGCGGTATCGATGGTGCCAGCCATGAAGGCGCATTACAGGGCCTTGCCGGTACCATAGCGGTACTCGCACATGGGCTCGACATTATCTATCCGGCAAGCCATCAGAAACTGGCCCAGGATATCACGCAACATGGTGCCGTCATCTCCGAGATGCCGATCGGCACGCAGCCACAACGCGGCTTATTTCCACGGCGCAATCGACTGATTAGCGCCCTCTCCCTGGGAACATTGATAGTAGAAGCCGCACTAAAAAGCGGCTCTTTGATTACGGCACGCCTGGCAATGGAGCAAAATAAAGAGGTCTTTGCGATCCCGGGATCGATTCACAACCCCATGGCCCGGGGCTGTCATCAACTCATCCGCCAGGGTGCAAAACTGGTAGAAACAGCCAATGACATACTGGAAGAGTTATGCCTTCCAATGGAACAAAACCCTTCCTACCTCCAAAAAGCCGACAATAATATCCCGGAAAACTTCAAAGATTCACCACAGACACTTGACCCGGATCACCAAAAACTGCTCAAATGCCTCGCGTATGAGCCTTCCAGTATCGACGAACTGGTAAATAGCAGCAATTTCAGCGCGGCTGAAGTCGCCTCCATGCTGCTGATTTTAGAGCTCGAAGGAATCGTTATCTGTCAGGATGGCCGTTATACCAATATAAATTAAGTAACCGCGCGTTATTTAAGCAGACACTTTATGTTTATGTAACTCACTAATTTATAAGATATTTTAAATAGATTATATAATCATTTCCGTACACACAGGTTTTTTAAATGATAATTAAACAGTCCGTCGTTGATGTCCTAATGTTTTTATTTGAACGTTATCTGGACGATGATGAACCCAGTGAAACCAGTCGCGTTACTGATGAACGTGACAGTATTCAACTTCGTCTGGAAGAAATGGGCTTCCATAATCAGGAGATCAATCAGGCTTTCGACTGGCTGGAAGACCTGGCTGCCTTACAGGATAAGCAACAATTTACGCCCCTTAAAGAAAACAGCACGCGAATTTATAGCAAGGAAGAGAAAAAACTAATCGACATGGAGAGCATCGGTTTTTTAAACTTTCTGGAACAGACGAACATCCTCACCTCTGAAACACGTGAACTGATTCTTGACCGCGTTGTCGCACTAGGACATCCACTGGATGCAGAGCAGCTAAAATGGATCATCATGATCGTGCTGCATACACATCCGGGCGAAGAAAATGCTCTTGCCTTAATGGAAGATTTTATTTTTGATGAAACCATCGACCAGCTTCATTAAAATCACAAGCAATACACTATAGAGCTGCCTGAAATAATCGTATGAGCAATAATCTTGTTATCGTAGAGTCGCCCGCCAAAGCGAAAACCATCGAAAAATACCTGGGTAAAGACTTCAAGGTCTACGCTTCATACGGTCACGTACGTGATCTCATCCCAAAATCCAACGCTATCGATACAGAACATGACTTCGAGATGAAGTACCAGTTAATCGAACGCAACGAAAAACACGTCAATAAGATAATCTCTTTATTAAAGAAGGCGGACACTCTCTATCTCGCAACTGACCAGGACCGCGAAGGCGAAGCCATTGCCTGGCATATATACGAGATATTGAAAGAGAAGGGCTTATTAAAAGATAAAAAAGTCCATCGAGTAGCGTTTAACGAAGTCACCAAAAAGGCGATCAAAGAAGCCATTGAATCTCCTGGCGAATTATCCACCAACCTGATCCATGCACAGCTCGCACGTCGCGCGCTGGATTATCTCGTAGGATTTAATCTTTCACCCTTATTATGGAAAAAGGTACAGCGAGGACTGTCGGCTGGTCGCGTCCAAAGCCCTGCTCTGCGTTTGATCGTTGAACGTGAGATCGAAATTGATAATTTTGATCCGCAAGAATACTGGACGATTGAAGCAGACACTGTAAAAGACAGTAAAAACTTTACTGCGAAGCTTTACCAGTTCAATAACGAAAAGATAAAACAATTTTCGATCACAGATGAAGCCAGTGCAACTTCAACACGAAACACTTTATTAAAGGCTGGCAATAATGAATTAAGCGTTGATAAAGTCGAAAAGAAACAACGGAAAAGAAATCCGACCGCACCTTTTACCACCTCAACCATGCAACAGGATGCGGCAAGAAAATTGCGCTTTTCAACACAACGTACCATGCGAGCTGCACAACAGCTTTATGAAGGCATCGACATCGGTGGTGAAACCGTTGGTCTCATCACCTACATGCGTACTGATTCATTACACCTTGCCGATGAAGCCATCGTTGAGATACGAGATTTAATCGAAAAGCGTTACGGCAAGGATAATCTGCCTGAATCTGTAAACATATATAAAAATAAATCAAAAAATGCGCAAGAAGCACATGAGGCGATACGACCGACCTCGGTTAATCGCATTCCCGAAGAAATAAAAGACCGTCTCAAAGATGATCAATATGCGCTATATGATTTAATCTGGAAACGGACCATGGCATGCCAGATGATACACGCCACGTTAGACACAGTAAGCGCAACGCTAGGTTGCGGAGCTGGCAACATATTCCGCGCATCGGGATCAACAATTCGTCACCCTGGTTTCATGGCCGTCTACATGGAAGGACAGGACGAAGACAAAGACAAAGACAAAGATGATGAGAAAGAAAAACTGCTGCCCGAATTAAAAGAAGGTGAAAAACTCAAACTGCTTGAAATTCGAAATGAACAGCATTTCACAGAGCCGCCACCCAGGTTCACAGAAGCAAGTCTGGTTAAAACGCTGGAAGAATATGGTATCGGCAGACCATCAACCTACGCCAGCATCATCACTACTTTAATTAGCCGTGATTATGTCGAACTTGAAAACAGACGATTTACTGCCACCGATATCGGCAAGATAGTCACTCGCTTTTTAACTGAACATTTCGAGAAGTACCTCGATTACGATTTCACCGCAAAACTGGAGGACGCTCTGGATAGCGTCTCTCGTGGTGAAACCGAATGGGTACCATTGATGCGAGACTTCTGGGAACCCTTCAAAAAACAATGTGAGGACAAAGATGAAAACGTCAGCCGCGCTGATGTTGCACAGTCTCGCCACATAGGAACCGATCCAAAGACCGGCAAACCGGTCAGCGTTCGCATGGGTCCTTATGGCGCCTTTGTACAGATCGGCGATAAAGATGATGAAGAAAAACCGGCATTCGCCAGCTTAAGACCTGGCATGAAAATGGATGACGTCGACATGGATACTGTAGAGTTTCTTATGCAGCTACCGCGTGACATCGGTGAAACCCCCGAAGGCGAACCACTTTCAACCAACTATGGACGCTTTGGCCCTTACGTGAAATATGCCAATAAATTTGTCTCTATCAATAAAGAATATCAGGATAAAGGTATCGACCCGTACAACATCACCTATGAGCAGGCGATGGAGCTGGTTAGCGCTAAAAAAGAGTTTGATGCTAATAAACATATAAAAGATTTTCCCGGCACGGACATCGAAATATTAAATGGACGCTGGGGCCCATATATTACTGACGGCTTAAAAAATGCCAAGATCCCGAAAGACAGAGAGCCGGTATCACTAACTCAAAAAGAGTGCGAAGAACTGCTCGCGGCGGCACCTTTCCGTCGCGGCAAGAAAAAGACCGCGAAGAAAAAAGTCGTTAAGAAAAAAGCAGCCGCGAAAAAGAAAACCGTCAAGAAAAAAGCAGTTAAAAAGAAATCCGTAAAGAAAAAGACGGCGAAGAAAAAAACAGCCAAGAAAAAAACTAAGAAAAAAGAAGAGTAACTTTTTTCATGGCAAGTGATTTTTCTATCCGTCATGCCGCACACATCATAAATCATGGTGGCGTCATCGCCTACCCCACGGATACCATCTATGGTCTCGGCTGCGATCCCTATAACTACGATGCAGTTGAAAAAGTAAATCGAATCAAACAACGCCCTTTGAATAAAAGGTTTATTTTACTGGCCGGCGAGATAGAGCAGATAAAACCGTTGATACTGATAAGTGAAGAGCAGGAAAAAACCATCACGCAAAACGCTGAACCTACCAGCTGGGTTGTTGATGCAAGCCCGCAGGCACCTTCATGGCTGATCGACGACAAGAACACATTAACTATCCGCATCAGCAACCATCATGATGTGAAACGGTTATGCCAAGCCTTAGGTCATGCCATCATCTCCACGAGTGCAAATATATCGGGTAAAAAACCGGCAAAAAACGCTCTCGAATTACACAAATATTTCCATCAAAGCGTCGACAAAATCCTGCTATCGAGTAAGAATAAGGCAAGCAAAGCATCAAAAATAATTCGACTATGCGATAATTATGTCATCCGACATTAAACTTATAGACCAAATAAAGCATGAATACCGTAGACCAGCCTGACATAGAAGCAGTCAAATCTTATCTTATAGAACTTCAGCAAACTATCTGTACAGTGCTGGCAAAAGAAGATGGGAAAGAAGATTTCATTATCGATGAGTGGCAACGTGAATCAGGCAAAGGTGGCGGTATCACTCGCGTCTTGAGCAATGGTGATGTCTTTGAACAGGCAGGTGTAAATTTCTCTCATGTATCAGGCTCACAACTGCCGGCATCCGCCACGGCGCATCGACCAGAACTTGCTGGTCGAGAGTTCCAGGCAATGGGTGTCTCTTTAGTGATACATCCCTGGAGCCCTATGATTCCAACATCACATGCCAACGTAAGATTTTTTATTGCAACAAAAGAAAATGAGGACCCGGTCTGGTGGTTTGGTGGCGGTTTTGATCTAACGCCATATTATGGCAATGAAGAAGATTGCATCCATTGGCACACTGTCGCCAAAAAAGCCTGCGAGCCATTTGGTGAAAACTGCTATGAAAAATACAAAAAATGGTGCGATGATTATTTTTACATCAAACACCGTGATGAACAGCGCGGCATCGGCGGTTTATTTTTTGACGACTTAAATTCGGAAGGTTTCAGCAACAGCTTCGCTTTCATGAAAAGCGTAGGTGATCACTATCTGGAAGCCTATCTGCCGATCGTTCAACGTAGAAAGAATGACACCTATAACGAAAAACAACGTGCCTTCCAATTATACCGTCGCGGTCGTTACGTCGAATTTAATCTCGTCTATGACCGAGGAACATTGTTCGGCCTGCAGACTGGCGGAAGAACAGAATCCATATTGATGTCACTACCGCCGGTAGTGCATTTTGAATACAATAAAAAAATAGATAAAAACTCGGAAGAAGAAAAACTATACAATTATTATTTGAAACCAAAAGACTGGCTTTGTTAACGACAGCCAGCATTACACTAAATGACAAGCATCAGATTAATTATTATGCGTCTGCGGCATCTTGATTACATTGCTGCCCGGCAACTCAGTTAGCGGTTCAGAAATATAGTTGCCCTGAATCTTATCTACGCCACATATTTTCAATAACCTTACTATCTCCGGACTCTCAACATATTCTGCGACCGTATAGCGCCCTAACGAATGTGCGACATCATTCATCGCAGTAACGATTGCTCTATCTGTCGCACCACGCGCCATACTGCGAACGAACTGGCCATCGATCTTGACATAGTCTGTGGGCAGATTTTTCAACTGTGAGAACGAACAGAAACCCGAACCAAAATCGTCCAGAGAAAAACGACAACCGATCCTTCTTAATTCACTAATGAAGTCGTTTGCCTGCTCAAGACTGGCAATTGCACATGTCTCAGTAACCTCAAAAGTTAATGAGCCGGGACTTATATTATATTTCTCAATCAAGCCTTTTATTCTATCTAGTGAATCATCACTATCGACCGTGTTACCTGATATGTTAATTGACAGGTGCATCTGACTACCAGACAAGCCGGTAGAAACCAGCTCCTGCAATGCGTTTTCCAGCACCCACATATCGATATCAGTCATCAGATTGAATCGCTCTGCCGTCGGTATAAAACTATCCGGGTAATTAATCTCGCCATCATCATTGATCATGCGAACCAGCACTTCGTAACTATAGACTTTATCATGCTCGTTTATGTGTCTTTGCCATAACACGCCATCCTGAGCTGGCAGGTTAATCAGATCTACATCTTTCATTCGCATGATCGGCTGATAGTGCAGCACGAATTTATCTTTATCTAGCGCTTCTTTAATTCGCGTTGACCAGCCGAGTTCACTACCCATGGCATTACGCTCATCACTGCTCTTCTCGTACAGATGAGTCTGATTTCTACCCATGCGTTTGGATATATGACAGGCTATATCAGCATTTGCCATCAGGTCACCCGCCGTTAGATTTGGCATATCCATCATTGCCACACCAAAACTTGCATTGACATGATATACCTTATCTTCATGGTGTACGCGTAAATGAGTGAGCGACATTCTGATTTCATCAGCTATACCAGTCGCCAGTTTTTCGTCCACATTATTTAATATCAATGCAAATTCATCACCGCCAATACGTGCTGCAATATCATTCCTACGCAAATGTCTGGTTACCTCCTGGCTTAAATCAATCAATAGCTGGTCACCTATTTCATGTCCAGCGGTATCATTCACATACTTGAAGCGATCAAGATCCAGATAAACGACTGCGCTCATAATACCCGAGCGATCTACTTTATTAATTTCCTGTTCTAGATGGCTCTCGTAAAAACGACGATTATATAAACCTGTCAGGTGATCATGTGTAGCCTGCCAGCGTAACTTCTCTTCCATCATCTTACGTTCAGAAATATCTCGGAATGCGATGACTGAACCTTCCTGTTTTCCATTAACTGATAATGGATACAATGTGCAGTCAACAGGTATCTCTTTACCACTTTGATGGCGAAACTGGGTCTCCCATCCGTTAAGCTGATCACCTGAGTAATAAGCCTCTTTTAACAGGTCGCGGCCACTTTCATAATCATTCAGATGAAAAGCCTCATTGGCCAATCTTCCAAGAAGCGGCTCATCATCATGCAAGCCTAATAATTTTAATGCCGCAGGATTCATGAAGGTTATACAACTGTCTTTATCAACGCCGTAGACGCCTTCGCCAACTGACTCCAGGATTGCAGCCAGGTTTTCACGTTGTTTTTCGATAGAACGCTGCACCTCGATGAACCGGCGAATTCCAGATATGCGCGCCATGAATAACTCTTCTGCCTCATTCTTGAACATGCACTCTATAGCGCCTGCCTCAAGACAGTCACGAATGACTGAATCCTGATAGGTGCCGGTAATGACAGCCGTTCGTATATCTGCAGTCAGTGGGTTATCACGTAATTTCTGACAGAGCACATAACCATTATGTTCAGGCATAAAATAATCAATGATAGCGATATCTATGGGCTGTTCAAGAGCGATATCATAAGCCTCATTAACCGAACCGGCAGTGACAACTTCGTAATTATTACGCTCAAGTAAGCGCTGATAATAGGTACGAATACTTTTTGAGTCATCAACAAATAAAACGCGCGTAGCTTGACTGTCTCGTGGACTCGCACGTTGCTCTATGACAGGTACTTTAGTCTCAGGACTAAGCATTTCCTGAAGTGAAGACACTGTTTCCTGGTAGCTCTCCCATGGAATCAGTGCTGTCGATTTGCGCGAACTCATCCAGTTAAGCAATTCCACTTCGGCATCATTTGACAGCAGGATGACTGGCACTTCGCTATAAGGCGCTCGATCCAGCAATAATAACAATTGTTTGGATTCTTCGAAATGCTCGTAATTAGGCCAACCGACCAAAATTGCATGCAAACGCAGCTCTGTTTTCTGAAGTGACTCTATCGCAGACTCAAAACTCGTGACACTGATAACCTCATAACCTTGCTTATCTAGCGTTTTACCCAGCATATAGCGCAACGTGGCAGACTCTTCAACCATAAAAATACGTTGCTTTGTGGCACTATCGGGCATGCTTCTTCCCCAAAAAACTAAACAGGCAATTCACATGAATTGCGATATGACATGGATGCTTAACAGATTCAGTAACTTAAACACCTGTTAACACGGTGGATTTGATCGCATTTAGATAAGTTATTTATAGCAAGTTGAGGCAGGAAATCCAGTATTCACGGTAGTAATACATAATAAAGATAAAAATATACAGCATATGTCAGCGATGTTTATCCTGGGCTAAAAATTTAATATTAACGTGTACTTATGTTTTCATTTATTAGTAACGCTGCTACTTTTAGGCTAGCTCCAGCACGGCTTGAGTAAAACCAGCCGTACTCGCTGTCACAAGCATTGATTATTCTACATTCCTTGCCGAATCGCCTCGATCACTTCGGACTCAATTTTTATCAGCAATTCTTTTGCTGGGCTGTTTTGCGCGATAACACTTGGTCGGTTAAATAATACTGTCGTCTTTCCCTGCCGCTCGATCAAGGTGAGATGCAACGGGCAGAAGCCCAGCATATATGGATCAAGATTACTCACCTTATTGGCATACCAGGCATTGCAGAAAACCATACTACGGATTTCTGCAATATCATTACGGTTGTAGTCATCTCCCCATTTTTCTGAAAAACTCGCAAGGTTTTTTCCAATATTGGGCTCAAAAACAACAAAAAACCGTGCTTCCTCCAAACTTTTATATAACCTGTCATATACCTCTACGACCGGCTTATCATACTGCTGACTGTACACTGCTGGATTATATTCACCGCTACTCTGCTCCGCATAGAGACCTGATATGGGTGATACCAGCAGTACCAAAAATAACCATTTTTCTACTATTTTCATTGTTTTACCCACCGCAATCAGTTGCTGCTTATTAAATTATTGTAACCAATATTTAAGCTTTCGCTTGTGAGCACATTATGCCACTGAAAAATAATCATTTCAGAATGATAACCGCAGTTAATGTCATCAAATTTATGTCCTGTTACAATACGTGCAATTCTATTTTCAGTGGAGCGTATCGTGGCCAAAACTGGTAATTTTTCAGCAACCCGCATGAGACGGATGCGTAGCAAGGATTTCTCTCGTCGCCTGATGCAGGAAAACAAGCTCAACGTCGATGACCTTATTTATCCCATGTTTGTTATTGAAGGCGATAATAAACGTGAAGCAGTCAACTCAATGCCTGGGGTCGAGCGTGTCAGTATCGATCAACTTCTGTTAGAAGCAAGACAATGCTTTGAATTAGGTATCCCTGCTATTGCCTTATTCCCGGTGGTCGCAGACGATAAAAAGTCGGATGATGCCGCAGAAGCTTACAATGCCGAAGGACTGGCACAAACCGCTGTTCGAGAACTGAAAAAAGCGCTACCAGAACTCGGTGTAATTACCGATGTCGCCCTCGATCCATTTACCAGCCACGGTCAGGACGGTTTAATCGATGACAATGGTTATGTGCTGAATGACGAAACTGTTGCAGTACTTGTAAAGCAGGCATTATCTCATGCGCAGGCAGGCGCTGACATCGTCGCACCGTCAGATATGATGGACGGCCGCATCGGCGCTATCCGTCAGGCGCTGGAAGCGAAAGGCTTCATCAATACTCGTATACTTTCCTATTCCGCAAAATACGCATCCAGCTTTTACGGACCGTTCCGTGATGCCGTCGGCTCTGCCAGTAACCTTGCTGGTGGAAACAAATATAGTTATCAGATGGATCCTGCCAACTCAGATGAGGCATTACACGAAGTCGAACTCGACATCAACGAAGGCGCAGACATGTTCATGGTAAAACCGGGCATGCCTTATCTTGATATCGTTCGTCGTGTTAAAGACACTTTTGCAGTACCGACTTATGTCTACCAGGTCAGCGGAGAATATGCGATGTTAAAAGCCGCCGCACAAAATGGCTGGCTTGATGAAAAAAACACGGTATTGGAAAGTTTATTAGCCTTTAAGCGAGCAGGTGCCGATGGCATCCTTACTTATTATGCAAAAACTGTTGCCCAGTGGCTAAAACAGCAATGACCCAGGATATCGATCATTATGCGGTGTTCGGCAACCCGATCTCTCACAGCAAATCACCACAGATACACACCATGTTTGCAGAGCAGACCAACCAGTCACTCGTTTATTCTGCCGAACTTGCAGAAATAGGTAAATTTGATCAGGCGCTTAATGACTTCATGCAACACAACGGTAAAGGTATCAACGTAACCGTTCCCTTCAAAGAAGATGCCTGGCACTGCGCGACGAAACACAGTAAACGCGCACAACGTGCTGGCGCGGTTAACACCTTAAAGCTTGAAGACAATGGCGATCTATTTGGCGATACTACCGATGGTGTCGGCCTGGTGACAGACCTGATACAAAACCACCACATCCAGATTAAAGATAAAGATATTTTAATCATCGGTGCGGGTGGCGCAGTACGTGGTGTGCTTGAAGCCTTACTGGAACAACAACCCGCCTCATTATTGATAGCCAATCGAACGGCAATAAAAGCAGTGCAGTTAGCAAAAGACTTCGCCGACCTGGGAAATATCAAGGGTTGCGGCCTGGATGAAATCAACGATGCTTCTTTTGATATCGTTATCAACGGCACTTCAGCGAGTCTGCAGGGCGAGCTGCCGCAACTTCCTGAAACCATCTTCAGGCAAAACGCATGCAGTTACGACATGATGTATGCTGCAAAAGCCACACCTTTCATGCAGTGGTCTGCACGCTGCGGCGCAAAAAATATAATTGATGGCTTAGGCATGCTGGTTGAACAGGCGGCGGAATCTTTTTTTATCTGGCGAGGCCTCAGGCCAGAAACAAAATCAGTAATAGAAAATATTAGAACATCATTACGCTAAGTACATACAGAATAAACTTTAACTTAATAGAGGGAACTCAAGCTTTACTATTGCAGCAATTTCTCAAACTCATTATGTGCTACAGGTTTACTAACAAAATAACCCTGGATAATATCACAACCCAGCCGCCCCAAAAGATCAAACGCACTCTGCGTCTCCACTCCTTCAGCAACAACATTTAAGCCCAGATTATGCGCAAGCTCTATGGTTGAATGCACAACGGCCTCGTCATCTTTATTCGTCACCATCTCTTTTATAAAAGACTGATCAATTTTCAGCTCACTAACCGGCAGTCGACGTAAACGGCTTAATGACGAATAACCGGTACCGTAGTCATCGATCGATAATTCCACACCTAATGAACATATATGTTCAAGCACGTCAGCCAGGCGATCAAACTCTGACAAAAATAGATTTTCAGTAATCTCGAAAGTCAGTAAACTACCATCTTTACCATCTTTAACAATCTGATTCAGATTGTTTAAAAAATCAGGGTGCATTAACGTCTGTGGTGATACGTTTACTGCGATCCGTATTGTAGAAAAACTACTCTGCCACTGTTTTGCCTGCAGCAGAGCCGCCTCTAGAGCCCAGTAAGTATATTCATCGATCAGTCCATTCTGCTCGAGCACCTGAATAAATATAGTCGGTGGTACATTACCTCTAGAATCACAATACCAGCGGCCTAACGCTTCTGCCGCAATTATCTGCCCATTTTTAGTATTTATTTTTGGCTGGTAATGCAAAACAAAATGCTTTTCATCTAAAGCTTTGCGAACATCGGCCACCATGGCCAGGTGACCCTGCGCCAGGTGATCATTATCAGCATCATATACACATATACTAAGGCTGCTGCTTTTAGCTACATACATTGCAAAATCGGCATGGCTTAACAAACTACTAATCGTCTCACCATGCTCAGGATAGACAGAGACACCAACACTTGCATTAACTACAATGTTGTTCTGTTCGATAGTAAATGCATCCTTCAGACTATCGATAATCTGCTCGGCACGTTTCACCACTTTTTCCTGATCATGTTCAGGCAGAACGATAACAAACTCATCGCCACCAAGTCGCGCCAATGTTTCATTATTTTCAATGCATGCCTCAAATCGTCGTGCAATCTTATTCAGCAGGTCGTCACCATGATCATGTCCCAGTGTGTCATTGATGTCTTTAAAGCTATCGATATCAACCAGTAAGATCCCTATTTTAGTACCGTTACGCTCAGCTTCAGCTATGTCACGAGCGAGACGATCATGAAATAATGATCGATTAGGTAATGAGGTGACAGAATCGTATAACGATAGATATTCAAGTTCTTTACTGCTTTCAAGCAGTTGCTTATTCATGTTTTCCAGTCTGAAGCGGTAAGCTTCATTGAGCTCATGTGATGCTTCCATGCTTTTTACCGCCATGGCATTTTCTATCGCAATCGAGACAATACTGGCAAAAAGCTGAAGTAAATTTAAATCTTTTTTATCAAATGCGCTGCCATCACGTTTATTAAGCCCGGCGATACCACCCAGGAAATGTCTTTTCCCCTGCAATGGCACCAGGATCATATTACCCGCTTCCTTTTCCCAGAGTGTTTTCTCATCATCACTGAGCTCATCCAGCATTCCCCGCCACCAGGGTTTTTTCTGTTTCCACACCCAGCCACAAACACCATATTCCAGGGGCAGTGATTCACCGACGATCTCATCCGCATTCTTACCGGAACCACCACGATAAGTATAAGTTTCACAATTATCATCGAGCAACGGAATGAGTATGGTTTCAGCATTAATCAATTCGAGCGCGCGCTCAGAAACGATCTGAAAAACTTTATTTAAATCAAGCTCACTGCCTATTTCAGTGAATGTTTGCTGCAATAAACCAATCTCAGTTTCTTTTTGCTGAAGGCTTCGATTAAGATTTACAACTTCTGACTTATTTTGCTTATTCACTAGCACCTAGACTTATTCCAGAGTAATCAAAGAGTTATGAAGACGATATTCGCGAGTATAGTATAAATCCAGACAAAAAAGTTGGTTATACATCACAAATTGACAGATTTGTCATAGCGGGATGGAGCTTCGCACAATAAAATGCAAGTCATAAATATTATGGCCTATCTTATTTTAAGTGACGGTTCTTAAGTTCGACATAATGCCTGGCCGAATAACTCAGGAAGGCTTTTTCCTGTTCACTGAGCTCACGCACTTTTTTTACCGGACTGCCTAACCACATGTATCCGCCCTCAACAATCTTGTTGGGCGGCACCAGACTTCCCGCACCGACCATAGCACCAGACCGTATGACGGAACCATCCAGCACCACGGACCCCATACCGATCAGGCATGAATCTTCAATCGTACAGGCATGCAAAACCACATTATGGCCAATCGTTATATCGCTACCAATGGTCAGTTTAGACCCACCTGGAGAGAATTCACTATCGTGCGTTACATGCAAGATACTGCCATCCTGTATGTTGGTCCGCTGACCGACAGTAATCGAATGAATATCACCTCGAATAGAACAACATGGCCAGACGGAGCTGTCTTCACCGATGATGACATTACCTGTGACGACAGCACTCTCATCGATAAACGCTGTTTTATCGATCTGCGGTATATGGTTTTCAAAGCGACGAATATTTTTCATGATATACAGGACTCATTAACAGCCAGAAAGTTTGGCTTAGCATTAACTAAAACTGATTTTGTATGACTTATCGATAACATAGCACGATAATATATCAGAATCGGTTAAAATCACCCGCCATGGATATTTCTTCATCATTTTCTAACTTTATCTCTACACTACGGCCAAAAATTAAAACCTTCTGGCAGCATACAGTCTCGACCCTGAAAAAACTGAAAATCCTTCTGCACACACTTATTATCAGCATCTCATCGAATGCAAAAATAACACTGCAGGCCATCCTGGTATTTAGCAGATCTATTGCTAGACAGACCGACAGCCTTATCGATTACCTTGCCCATCATCCATGGCTAGACAAATTAGAAAGCTATTACCGATCTCTAACTCAGACCATTGATAACGTAATACATTATCTCCAACACACGCGCGGTTATAACAAAGCGGTACTTTATTTTCAGTTAATACGCCTGGATAAACCGATTGGCATCCTCTTATTATTATGGCCAGCACTGATCGCGCTATGGATTGCTGCCGAAGGATGGCCTGACCCGCTGGTTCTGTTTGTTTTTGTCATGGGAGTGATACTGATGCGCTCGGCAGGGTGCGCGATCAATGATTATGCTGACCGGCACATCGATAAAAAAGTAGAACGCACAAAACAACGTCCCCTCACCTCAGGAAAAATCACCGAGAAAGAAACCCTGGCAGTATTCACAGTACTCAGTTTAACTGCGTTCGCTCTGGTGTTATTGATGAATGAACTGACCATCTGGATGTCGGTCGGCGGCATCATTCTTGCCGTCAGTTATCCGTTCATGAAACGTTATCATTACCTGCCTCAGGTGCATCTGGGCGCAGCCTTTGGCTGGTCTGCCCCGATGGCTTACACCGCACAGGCGAACGAGATCACCACCATCGCCTGGCTGATATTTTTAGCCACCATCTTATGGGCTACCATCTATGACACCATGTATGCCATGGTGGATTATGATGATGACATCAAGATCGGTGTTAAATCGACAGCTATCTTATTCGGCAATCAGGATAAGTTAATTATCGGCATCATCCAGCTCCTGCTGATCTTCAATCTACTGCTCATTGGTCACCGCGCCGATCTGAGCGGTTTTTATTATCTAGGCCTGACCGCCGCCAGTGTCTTTGCCGCATACCAGCAATACCTTATCAGGGACCGTAAACGCGAGCTCTGTTTTCAGGCATTTTTAAATAACAACTGGTTTGGCCTTATGCTATTTGCCGGTGTATTTTTAGACTACCAGTTTGCAGATATGGTCTAATCCATAGTCACTCACAAAAACATTAACCCTTTACCGGTGCACGCGCGATACTCAGCACCCCCACGCGCTTTACATTATTTTTCTTCAATACTTTGGCCAGCTCATTCACGGTCGAACCGGTGGTGACCACATCGTCAATAATCAATACATGTCTGTATTTGACCTCTTTCGCTACACTGAACGCACCTTTGATATTTTTCCGTCGCTGCTGTGCATTCAACCCTGTCTGAGATACAGTACTCCGCTGCCGGATCACCGTATCATAATCAATCGGTATACTAAGTTTTTT
>JBFFVI010000003.1:0-21293 GCA_041570895.1 Gammaproteobacteria bacterium | reverse complement strand
GCAACTGAAACGCCTGGGTTTGTCTGGCGTACTGGGAATGCAGATCATGATCTTTGCTGTTGCCATGTACACTGGTAACTGGTGGGGCATGGAAGAGTCTTTTAAACAAAGCTTTCGCTGGATCAGCCTGGCATTAACCACACCGTTATTAATCTACGCCTCGAGCGTGTTTTTTAAATCTGCCTATCGAGACATCGTCAATAAACGTGTCGGTATGGACGTACCCATCTCTCTGGGCATCGGTATCGCCTTTAGCGCGAGCCTGATCAATACCATCGATGGCAGCGGTGAAGTGTATTTTGATTCAGTCGCGATGTTCACTTTCTTTCTGTTAAGTGCGCGTTATTTTGAACTGGGTACACGTAAACAGACATCGGAACTAACCGAAGCCATGTTGAACCTGAAACCGGCGATTGCAACAAGGTTAATAAATTATGCCGATAAAAGATCGAGCAGTATCGAGGCACAGGAAAACATTTCGGTTGCTGAATTAAACATCGATGATTACCTGCTGGTTCGCCCCGGTGAGGTCATACCGGCCGACGGCATCATTATCGACGGTATCTCCGGCATCAATGAATCATTAATTACCGGTGAGAGCCTGCCGGTAACCAAACAGATCGATGACCCTGTCATCGGCGGCAGCACCAACACAGAGAACCCGCTGATCATCCAGGTCAATAAACTTGGTGAAGACTCGGTTCTGTCTTCGATACAACGCCTGATCGACGAAGCCCAACACACCAAACCGGCGATCGCAAAACTTGCCGATCAGATTGCCAGCTGGTTCGTCAGCATCCTGTTAACAATCGCCGCTATGGTCGCTTTATACTGGTACCGCGTCGATGCCAGTCAGTGGCTGGAAATCACCATAGCGACCCTGGTCGTCAGCTGCCCGTGCGCACTTTCATTAGCCACCCCTACCGCCATCACCGCGGCGAGTGGTCAGTTAGCCAGGATCGGCCTGTTACCCAAACGCGCACATGCACTGGAGACGCTGGCTCATGCGACTGACTTTGTCTTCGATAAGACCGGTACCCTCACCGAAGGAAAAATTGAACTCGAAAAGATATTGTTAACTAACAGCGAGAACGAAAACCATGCCTATGATGAACAGACCGCGCTCGGCATCGCTGCTTCACTCGAAGCCAGTTCGGAACACCCTATCGCAAAAGCCCTGATAACCGCTACTCAACAACCACTGCTGGCAGTACAGAACCTGAGCCACACCACCGGACAGGGCATACAGGGAACAATCGATGAGACATCATGGTTCATCGGTAATGAAGATTTCATACAGCAACACAGCACACTAAGCGGCAACGACGATATCAGCGACAGCACAAGCAGGATATTCCTGGCAAATGAACAACGCTGTATCGCTGTCTTCATCCTGTCCGACAGTATCAGGCCAGAAGCAGAGTCACTGATTAGCGATTTACACCTGGCGCATAAAACAACCCACCTGATGAGTGGCGACCGTATCGATAGCAGCCAGAATATAAGCCAGCGGCTTGGTATTAAACATTGCCATGGCAATTTACAACCCAGAGACAAACTGGCCAGGGTCAAGTCTTTACAGCAACAGGGCGCGGTTGTGGTCATGACCGGCGACGGCGTCAACGATGCGCCCGTACTGGCCGGTGCCGACCTGTCGATCGCCATGGGTAAAGGTACACGACTGGCTGCTGCAGCTGCCGATATGATCCTGATAAGCAACGATATCGAGCACATCTATCACGGCTATCAGATCGCCATCAAAACACTCGGCATCATTAAACAGAATTTAAGCTGGGCATTACTCTATAATGTCATTGCCATTCCCGCGGCGGCTACCGGGCATGTTGAACCCTGGCTGGCAGCTATCGGTATGTCGGCCAGTTCACTGGTTGTGGTGTTGAATGCCATGCGCCTTAACAGGATGAAATTAGACAGCCGTTACTAATGCTAAAATTATGGATATTATTTATTTACTGTTACCCGTCGCGCTAGTCATCGTTGTCATCATCATCGGTATTTTTTTCTGGGCGGTAAAATCCGATCAGTTTGAAGATATGGAAGGGCCCGCACATCGCATCCTCATGGATGATGACGCCAGCGAAAACAAAAAAACAGATAGCGATAGTACAGCGGACTCATCTGCGAAAAACCCAGATAAATAAACCTGCTTAAAAAAACATGAATGCAAATACTTCAGCATGCGCATTGTTTCTATATCCTGAACAGGCAGACTTCTGCATAGAAGACCTCTCTCAATTCATCATCCGGTTACAGGAATACGGATTTATCGCAGAAACAATCACCAACCAGAAAAGTAGTTTTTATACCGGCAATAGATTCCTGGATTACATCGCCTACATGGGATGCTCCCCCGCTATTCAGTTTGAGGCCAGTAAGAGCAATGAGCATTTCTGCTTCATAAGAATCCATCGCTACGATAAAGCCAAACTGATTGTCAGCCAAAAACAGGCCAGAGCGCCACATTGCCCTCATTGCAACAAGCCGGTCAACGAATGGCAAAAAAATAAAACGCAAGAGACCCTGTACTGCGGACAATGTCACACCACGGCGAATATCGCTGAGTTCAACTGGCGAAAAATGGCTGGATATGGCCGCATGTTCATCGAGATTACCGATATCTTCCCGAAAGAAGCCATACCGCAACAGATCCTGCTCGATAAGTTGACCGCTATCAGCAAAACAGACTGGTCATATTTTTATAGCTGCAAGTAATACATAACGGCGTCAATCGCGGAATAAAATCCGCTCCTACAAATAACCACTCCCCTGTAGGAGCGGATTTTATTCCGCGATTCTCTCAGACAAACAGGCAGCCTATTAGTGTAAAATGACGCGCTTTATTTCAATCCACACAAAAAAAGCTGCATTATGAAAATTCTCGTTGTCGGTAGTGGCGGTCGCGAACACGCCTTGGCCTGGAAAGCTGCCCAGTCACCATTAGTTAACCAGGTATTCGTAGCCCCCGGCAATGCCGGCACCGCGTTAGAAGATCATATCGAAAATGTCGCTATCGGTGCAGAAGACATACCCGCCTTACTTGATTACGCCAAAAATAATCAGATCGATCTGACCATCGTCGGTCCCGAAGCAGCACTGGTCGAAGGCATCGTGGATGTCTTCACTGAAAACGGCTTAAAGATATTCGGCCCCACTAAAGCCGCTGCACAACTCGAAGGTTCCAAGGCGTTTACCAAGGACTTTCTCGAACGACACAATATACCTACCGCGTTTTATGGCAACTTCACCGAGATCGAGCCCGCCATTGCCTACATAGAAGAAAAAGGTGCGCCCATCGTGATCAAGGCCGATGGCCTGGCCGCCGGCAAAGGCGTCATCCTGGCGCAGACCAACGATGAAGCCATCGCTGCGGTCAAAGACATGCTGGCCGGCAACAAATTCGGTGATGCCGGCGCCCGCGTGGTCATCGAAGAATTTTTATATGGCGAAGAAGCCAGCTTCATCTGCATGGTCGACGGTAAAAACATATTACCGATGGCCAGCTCGCAGGACCACAAGGCACGTGATAACGGTGACAAAGGACCGAACACAGGCGGCATGGGTGCTTACTCCCCTGCGCCGGTGGTCACGCCTGAGATGCACGAGCGTATCATTCAGCTGGTGATTGAACCCACCGTCAAAGGCATGGCGGATGAAGGCAATGCTTTCAGCGGTTTTCTCTATGCTGGCGTAATGATCAATGCTGAAGGCATCCCGAAGGTACTGGAATACAACGTACGTTTTGGTGATCCGGAAACCCAGCCCATCATGATGCGCCTGAAATCTGACCTGGTACAACATTGTCTTGATGCCATCGATGGCAAATTAAACGAAGCGGAAACACAGTGGGACGAACGCACTTCGCTCGGGGTAGTACTGGCCGCTGGCGGTTATCCTGATAGCTACGAAAAAGGTGATGTCATCAGCGGTCTGGAAAACACCGAAACCGAATCAACCAAAGTGTTCCATGCTGGCACAGAAAATAAAAATGGCGATGTTGTTACCAATGGTGGTCGCGTCTTATGCGTGGTTGGCCTTGGTAATTCAGTGACAGAAGCACAGCACGTCGCTTACCAGGTAGTAAATAAAATCAGCTGGAAGAATGTTTATTACCGAACCGATATCGGTCATCGCGCGATTGCCAGGGAAACTGCTGGCAAATGAAAAATGAAATTTTATGCCAACACACTCGAAGCATAACAATCTCTTTTTTAAATATTTAACTTTTCAGTGCTATTAATTGCCGTGTGTCACAACGGCCTTCACCTGTATATATATTTTTTTATCTAGTGACAGCTGTAATAACTGGTAAGATTTAATTGATATCAGTGAAAGCACTATATCCTGATTGCAGTTTATCTGCAGTAACACTCGACCGCCTTTTTTATCTAAAACAGCAGAAACCTTGCCCTCGATGATATTCAGGATACTACTTTCTGCAGCTTTGCTTTTAGCCAGGCTCACATCACGGGCAAAGACAATCAAGCGCACGCGCTTACCGATTGCCATTAGTCCTGGCACCTGAAACTGATTACCATTCACTGTATGAACAGTTGATATATTAAAATCTTTTTCCTGTTTAGAAACACTTCCCTCGATTACTGCAACCGCATTCTCAACCGTAGCCAAAGTTGATTCAGACGAAATCAGTGCATCATGTATGTTTCCGTTAAATACAGACCTGCCCTGCTGCATGACCAGGATGTCATCACAAAGACGCAACATCTCATCGATGTTGTGACTGACATACAATATTGGAATATGTAACTCTTCATGCAGCTTTTCGAGGTAAGGTAGAATCTCCTGCTTTCTATTTTCATCCAATGAAGCCAGCGGCTCATCCAGTAACAGCATCTGCGGACTTTTTAACAAGGCACGGCCGATAGCGATACGCTGCTTTTCACCACCAGATAACTGGTACGGATACCGTTTCAACAGGCGTTGAATATTAAGTAGCTCAATCAGATGAACGCGATCGACCGAATTGTTTTTTTCCGGATTTCGCCTGGCGCCATATTCCAGGTTTTTCGCTACCGTTAAGTGTGGAAATAAACGCCCCTCCTGAAAAACATAGCCGATATTTCTTTGTTGACTGGAAAGGTTTTGCTTTTTATCCAGCCAGGTTTCGCCATTGACTTCGACTGTCCCCTTAACATTTTTTTCGAGCCCGGCAAGACAACGCAATAAGGTTGTTTTTCCGGAACCAGAATGACCAAAAATACCAAGTACACCTTTTGACGGCACGGTAAACTGAGCATTCACACTAAAACCAGCTCGCTCCAGCTGGATATCACATTTGGCAAAACTCATTGTTTCACCTTGAGGTTATGATTAACCACATACATCGATAACATCGCCGTAAAGGCAAAAACCAGTAAGATACCAGCCATAACATGCGCCTGACCATATTCCAGCATCTCGACATGATCATAGATGGCTATAGAAACCACACGCGTTTCACCGGGGATATTACCACCGACCATCAGCACCATACCAAACTCACCCAGAGTATGTGCAAAGCCGAGCACGCCACCAGTGAGAAAACCCCGTTTTGCCAGAGGTACAGCAACAGTAAAAAAAGCATCGAGCGGTTTTGCGCCGAGCGTGTAAGCAGCTTCTATCATATCGTGACCTACCGATTCAAACGCGCTCTGGATCGGTTGCACAACAAAGGGAAAGCTATAGATAACAGAAGCGATAACCAGGCCAGAGAAACTAAATGTTAATGTTTGTCCTGTCACCTCAACCCACCAGCTGCCAAACCATCCCTGCGGGCTTAATAACATCAGGAAATAGAAACCCAGAACAGTTGGCGGCAAAACAATCGGCAAGGCAACCACAGCTTCGATGACTGGTTTTGCCTTAAGTTTTGTATTCGCCAGCCACCATGCAACCGGGGTGCCGATAACAAACAGGATCAATGTCGTTAGCGCAGCCAGTTTGGCAGTTAAGATAAATGGTTCAAACATATTGAATAGATAGTTATGTGCTGATACTGAGCTTTCTATATAACATCATAGCCCGCAGCTCTGATGATATCTTTTGCATGTACAGACTGCATATAATGCAAAAATGCCTGAACAGCTATTTTATCTTTCGCCTTTTTCAGCACCACCATCTTCTGTCTAATCGGTGAATACATATCAGCAGGGACAACCCAGGTACAGGCAGTATCAATCTCTTTACTCATTTGCAACATAGATTTGGCAACAAAACCTGCTTGTGCATTTCTTGTTGAAACAAACTGCAGTGTCTGCGCAATGTTTTCCCCCCTCACCAGGCGAGGTTCAAGTTGTTGCCAGAGTCCCATATTTTTCAGTACCTGTCTAGCGGCTTCACCATAAGGTGCTATTTTTGGGTTGGCAATCGATAGACGTCTCAGATCGGGCGAAATCAGTACCTTTTGGCAAGTTTCAACCGGAGCGATATTTGATACGAAAACAAGCTGCCCACTAGCATAAACATAGGCCGATGACGGCTGCGCTTTTCCCTCGGCCACCAGCAGATCGGGACGTTTTTCATCGGCAGCCAGAAATATATCAAATGGTGCGCCGTGTTGAATCTGAGTATACAGCTTGCCGGTTGAGGCACTACTGATGCGAGACTGATGCCCGCTCTGTTTTCTAAAATCTGCCGACAGCACTTTAAGTGTATGTACAAAATTACTGGCAACAGCAATATTCAGAGTATCAGCAGACACCGACATAATGGAAAAGAAGTAGCTCATAGACAGCAATAGAGAGCTCATAAAACGCCTGAAAACTCTTTTATTTATTATATTCACGTCTATTTTCTCTCAACATTCATATCTAACACATTACATCTTTCATCATACAGTACTCGCATTAAAAATATTTTCAAATTCATTTTACCGTAAAACCAATACCCAGCTGTATCTTATAAACCAAGCCAGCAGACCAGCTTTCATTTTCATGTTGACTTAAAAAATAACCCAGCTTTCCTGGTATAGATTCATTTGTCGGGTACCAGTTAAAACGGAAACGATTACCCCCGGTATCATTAATCACCAGCGACGCCAGTAAACTTTTATTCTTATCATAAAAAATACCGACACTGGTCTTCAGCTCTACCTGCCTGTCTAAATCAAAATCTACTCGCTGTGTTGACTGACCCACGCCCCATGAAATATTTTCTCCATCATTCATACGATGCGATAGCCCCAGCATATTATTTAGACCTGTGTATAGAAATAATCGTGCATTAGCCATCTCAAAAAATGTCGGGCGATAGATATAATGCAGCCCTGCATTATTAATTCGGTCTTCACTAAGATCATACACTTGCAAGCTCGGCCAGATGGCAGGATCAAAATAGTCCATCATAAAATTCGCCACCGCATCATTATGAAACAACAATATTCCCAGCGGGCGGAAAATAAAAAAATCAGCCACCTCATCGTCGTCTTTGGTGGTGTTTTTCTCTAATACTTCCTGAAGAAATTCAGCAGTCATTGCCAGCACGACTGCACTAGTTGTTGCATAGTCATAATCATGCGCACGAAACCACTCAAGGTCTTTGCGATAAACCATACCGCCACCTAAGAGGTGTAAAAAATAGTTTGGTGCTGCCGTATAGCTTTCGTTTGAATATTCACTATCAACTGGAAAGATCTGGCGATTAACAAAACGATTAAAACCGCCTTCATTATCTATCGCCTGTTTCGGGTCGCCCAGATGGTCCAGTACGGTCTGTGTGTTTGTGGAAATATTATCGGTATTAAAATTATCCGGTAACTGCAGTGAATCAAAGGTATAACTTAGAAAATTACTGAAAGGTGAATATAGCGAATCCGAACCGTAGGTACGCGGCTGGTAATATGGCTGTGATGCAAATAGAGTATCAGGCTCACACAAACAAAACATCAGACAAAAAAACACCCGCAAGTGCGGGTGTTTTTTTAAGTCGATATTATGATAGAAAAGCATTTATCAGCCTTTCATCGAATCGAAAAACTCATCATTGGTCTTAGTCGCCTGCAATTTACCCATGAGGAATTCGATCGCACCGATCTCATCCATAGGCTGTAACAGACGACGCAGGATCCACATCTTCTGCAGCTCGTCAGGTTTGGTCAGCAATTCTTCACGACGGGTACCAGAACGATTGATATTGATCGCCGGGAAGATACGTTTTTCTGTAATGCGGCGATCCAGATGAATCTCCATATTACCTGTACCTTTAAATTCTTCATAGATAACCTCGTCCATCTTCGATCCGGTATCAACCAGTGCAGTGGCCAGGATAGTGATGCTGCCGCCTTCTTCGATATTACGCGCTGCACCAAAGAAACGTTTAGGACGATGTAATGCATGTGCATCAACACCACCGGTTAACACTTTACCTGATGAAGGAATCACGGTGTTATAGGCACGTGCCAGACGGGTAATTGAATCCAGCAGAATCACCACGTCCCTTTTGTGCTCAGCAAGACGTTTGGCTTTTTCGATAACCATCTCTGCAACCTGTACGTGACGGCTGGCAGGTTCATCGAATGTCGATGACACCACTTCACCACGTACACTGCGCTCCATCTCAGTAACCTCTTCCGGACGCTCATCGATCAGCAACACGATGAGATCACAGTCTGGATTATTCGCCGCGATGGATTGCGCGATATGATTCAACATCATGGTCTTACCGGCTTTTGGTGGCGATACGATCAATCCACGCTGGCCTTTACCGATCGGTGACATCAGATCGATGATACGTGCAGTGATATCTTCGGTACTGCCATTGCCGCGCTCCATTATCAAACGCTCGTTTGGATGTAATGGTGTTAGATTTTCAAAGGCGATCTTGTTACGTGTATTTTCAGGTAGATCGTAGTTGACCTTATCCACTTTAAGCATGGCAAAATAGCGCTCACCATCTTTCGGTGGTCGTATTTTTCCTTCGATGGTATCGCCAGTTCGCATACTAAAACGACGGATCTGACTGGGCGATACATAGATATCATCCGGGCCCGCTAGATATGAACCCTGTGCCGAACGCAAGAAACCGAAACCATCCTGAAGAATCTCCAGCACACCACCGCCAAAAATATCTTCACCGCCTTTAGCATGCGCTTTAAGGATGGCAAATATGATGTCCTGCTTTTTCGAGCGAGAGACATTATCCAGCTTCATGGTATTTGCGATTTCGAGTAATTCAGGAACGGGTTTTAGTTTTAATTCAGAAAGATTCATAATTAGAAAGGTAGTATTAGAGTTGGGTTTAAGAGTTTTTATTGATGCCTGCTGTTGTATTAGAGAGGCCTACAGACAGCTGCACCTCTTAAAAGTATAAATTTATTATTGATTATTAAGGTATAAGCACAGCCGCTATTTTTGAGATAGCGAATGTGCAGTATTATTTTTTATAAAGGTCCACAAATAAAGTAACGACAAACATGTAAAACGGACTTGCTGGTATTACAGACTGCTATCTATAAACGCCGTTAACTGTGATTTAGATAAAGCACCAACTTTTGTTGCTTCCACATCACCGTCTTTAAAAATCATCAATGTTGGAATGCCGCGAATACCATACTTAGGCGGAGTTGCTGAATTTTCATCAATATTGAGTTTCGCAATCTTCAGCTTACCGGCGTATTCACCAACAATCTCTTCGAGGATAGGAGCAATCATCTTGCAAGGACCACACCACTCTGCCCAATAATCAACCAGGACAGGGACTTCTGACTTCAGTACGTCTTGTTCAAAAGAATCATCTGTAACGTAAACGATATCGCTGCTCAACGTGAAAACCTCATTTAAATTTGTTTTTTGTATAAAATTATCGCGTCCGCGACTGGAAAGAATTTAGTTTGAATAATTATCTGTTTCGAAATAATCAGATATCAAGATAATGATGGACCATATATTAGACTATTTTTTAACTTTGTACACCCCCCAGAGCAATCTTTATAGGGTCGTTTAAAGGACGTTTTAAGAAATTTGCTGTAAGCTACGCTGCCATGAATCATCATCTGACAGAAACACGCTTTAAAGACTTCGATATCGACGCCAACCTGATCAAAGGATTAGATGAAGCCGGTTATGAATTTTGCACCCCAATACAGGCACAGAGCATCCCCATCGCCCTCACCGGCAAAGATGTCGCTGGCGAGGCCCAGACAGGAACGGGTAAAACGGCCGCTTTCATGGTTGCCTGTATAAACCACCTGCTGAAGAACCCGTCGCACGATATACATCAAAAAAATCAGCCCCGGGCCATGATACTGGCGCCGACACGTGAGCTCGCCATCCAGATACACAAGGATGCGTCTGCCATCGGCAAATATACCGGTTTAAAACTCGGCCTGGCTTATGGCGGCACCGATTACGACAAGCAACGCTCGATACTGGAAAACGGTGTCGATATAATTATCGGTACGCCCGGTAGAACCATCGACTTCTTTAAACAGAAAGTATTCAATCTGAAAAACTGCGAAGTTGTGGTACTGGACGAAGCAGACCGTATGTTTGACCTCGGTTTTATCGATGACATGCGTTACCTGTTACGCCGCTGCCCGGAACCGGACAAACGTCTGAGCCTGCTGTTTTCAGCCACACTGTCGCACCGTATCGGCGAGCTTGCCTACGTACACATGAACGATCCTGCCGAGATACGCATCCAGGCAGAAACCAAAACCGCCGACAAGATCGTACAGTCTATCTATTACCCGGCCAATGAAGAAAAGATTCCGCTACTGCTTGGTTTGATGGAAAAACTCAAACCGACTCGCAGCATCGTGTTCATCAATACCAAACGTGTTGCCGACAAGGTCTATGCCTGGCTCGAAGGCAACGGTTACAAATCTGCCTTATTATCCGGTGATGTGCCGCAGAAAAAACGCCAGAGCCTGCTGAAAAAATTTCAGGATGGCGAATTTAACACCCTGGTAGCGACCGATGTTGCCGCCCGCGGCCTGCACATCCCCGCTGTCAGTCATGTTTTCAATTTTGACCTGCCGCAATCGGGTGAAGACTATGTACATCGCATCGGCCGAACTGCCCGCCACGGTGCCAGTGGTTTCGCCATCAGTTTTGCCTGCGAAGATTTCGCCCATTACATCATGGATATCGAAGAATATATCGACCAGAAAATTGGCAGGGAAGCGGTGACGAGTGACCTGCTGACCAAACCCAAACCGCCGATCAAGATGGAGAAACGCGCCAGACCGAACAAACCCGGCGCTAACCGCAACCAGAATCGCGGCAGGGATAACCGGCATAAAGACCGTAGAAGGTAGCTCGATCTCGATAAAGGTTGCTGCATCGTCAGTGCCAGCGAAACCCGACAATGAGTGTTTTACTTATTTTTTACTCAGAGCATGAAACACACTTTCAGCCACGCCAAGCGCAGACTCAATATCTTCAGCTAACACATTAAAGTGCCCCATCTTACGACCAGGACGCGCTTCAGGTTTGCCGTAAAGATGCAGTTTTACATTGGTCTGCACAAAGATATCATTCCACTTTGGCGGCCATAGATCGCCCAGCATATTAACCATCACCACCGGCGACATCAGACGCGTATCACCGGGGGGCAAACCACACATCATGCGAACCTGCTGCTCAAACTGCGAGGTAACGCAGGCATCCTTGGTGTAATGGCCACTATTATGCGGACGCGGCGCCATCTCGTTAAAGTACAGCACGTTTTCGTCACTGACAAAAAACTCCACCGCCAGTATGCCGACATAAGACATCGCATCCGCCAGGATCGATGCGTTTTCGATAGCGAGTTGCGCTATCTCATCAGAGACCCGCGCCGGCACGATACTCATGTGCAAAATACCGTTGACGTGCTGATTCTCTGAAACCGGAAAACTGGCTAACTCGGCATTCGCATTTCTTGCCACGATAGCTGACACTTCCCGCTGGATGTTTATTTTTTTCTCCAGCACACAATCAACCTGTCCGGCCGTATCGAAAGCAGCAACCAGTTCAGCCTGGCTATTCACCAGGTACTGCCCCTTACCGTCATAACCCAGGGTGTTACTTTTCAGGATCGCAGGAAAGCCGATCTCTGCCGCAGCCTGCTTGATGTCGTTGTGCTGACCGATAACGAAATAAGGCACCGGCTGCAGACCGGCTTTGAGCGCAAACTGCTTTTCCAGATCACGGTTCTGTGCGATTTCCAGTGATTCTGCCACCGGATAAACCGTGGTCTTGTCAGCAATAAAACGCACACTTTCAGTGGGGATATTCTCAAATTCCAGGGTGATGACATCACACTGCTCTGCCATGCTCTCGAGCGCAGCCTGATCGGTGTAACCCGCCTGAATATGAACATCGGCGATATGGCCGGCACCACAATGTGGATCCGGATCTAAAACCACTACTCGATAACCCATGGTACGCGCCGCTACACAGAACATGCGGCCCAGCTGACCACCGCCTAATACGCCCAGGGTAGAACCCGGTAGAATTTTATTAGTCGTCATTATGACTGTTAGTCTGCTGTCGGTGGCAACGTCATAGCAAATACACTCTGCTGCTGTTTTTCTCTAAATTCAGCTAATTTTAAAGCCAGCGACTCATCGCTAATCGCCAGCATCGATATCGCAGACAGGGCAGCATTGGCAGCACCCGCCTCACCCACAGCATAAGTTGCCACCGGGATACCTTTCGGCATCTGTACGATGGATAACAGCGAGTCCATACCTTTGAGGTATTTTGACGGTACCGGCACGCCCAGTACCGGCAAAGTCGTCTTAGCCGCCAGCATGCCTGGCAGATGCGCCGCGCCGCCAGCACCGGCGATAATTGCTGCAAAACCATTAGCACGTGCACTGTCGGCGAATTCATACAATAACTCCGGAGTACGATGCGCCGAGACCACCTTCGCCTCATAGCTTATGCCAAACGCTTCCAGCTGCTCGACTGCATGCTGCATGATCGGCCAGTCACTCTTGCTACCCATGACAACCGCTATTTTTCGGTTTTGCCTGCTTTTATTCGACTCGTTTTGTTCTGACATACGCTTTTCCAATATTTCCGGAGAAAAACCGGCAATTTTATACGAATTTAACGGTTATTAATACCACAGGTAAACAACACGGTTATAGCAAGCTATTTGTTAAATTTCTGTTGCGTCTTCAGAGTCGCTAAACTTAACCAGACGCGTAACCTGAATGTCTGATACAAAAACTACGCCTGAGTGTTCGTTATAGAAAGGGGCGAATCCCTGTAGAATTGGACTGACGAGAGATTCTGGAACCGCAGCGATTATCATGATGAGCACATCATCCTCATTGAACATAACATGACCATCATGAAAACCATGACTACCTTTTCCGGACAAATTATTGAGTATGGTATATCCCTTAACACCGATTCGATCCAATAAGTCTGCAGCAAAAGTCTGATATTCACCCTCGAGGATGATTTCCAGCTTTTTAAGCTGATTAAATTTAATATTTTTCATAAAGCAAGAGCCTCTGGTTCTTTTGTCACATCTGAGTTATCTGGTGTTTGATATTCTTGCCACTCACCATTGGAGTTGATATGTGTTATACCTGTCTGGGGATCGCGGATCAATACGCGTATCCAACCATTATGCATTAAATTTTTCACGCTCGACACACGATAGATTGCATTAACCACATGATCAAATGGTGCCTCGATTACCGTTATCAAGCGCATCGGTTCATGATACGGTTTGCCATCAGCCATGACCGTCTGTGCAGGAAGCCCTGTTCGCAAATCGCTTGAGTTTCCAGTCATTACCCCAAAACGCCCGGCAACATTATGATAAACCTTACTGCCGCTGCCATAATATTCATTATCCACGGTAGAGAAATAGTGCTCCATATTTATCCACTGGCCAACGACTAATGGGCCTGTCAGAATATTTTCCAATAAAAGCAGCTTACTATCTACGCGGTAATCGTATGAATGTAAAAAGGCGCGACCATCGAGTGAAAACGTTTTTGTCAGTGAGCGCCTGCCGATAATAAAGTAAACATTACGTGACAAACCCCATTCAGGTCTCACCTGCGACCAGTCCATTGCATTTCGTAAAGCCTGTTTATCGGCATTTTCAGGCTTAGTCACCTCTGAAATAAATTCAAGCGTTGGTACACGCTCTTGTGCGCACAGTCGGCTAGCTGCGATAAAATTCGCACGCAATCGATCAAGGTAAATTGGATGCGTCGATGGCAAAAGATCGAGATCATGTAAGTCAACTTCATCAGTGGTTGTATTATGCATGGCAGGAACAAACCATGCATCGTCCGGGATATCCACGCCTTGCTTTCGAAGCCTTTGACGTATTGCAGGTTTGTTTGCCATTTGCGCCAGAATTCGCGCATTAAACAAGCCCACATTACCACCACAAGCACCACAATCGAGTGCAGACTCATATGGATTATTCTCAGACTGACTGCCATGACCGACCACCATGATAAATCTAGAGAAATTTCTAACCAGACCGATTGCATGTAAGGCTTGCGATACAAACACTAGCTGCTCTTCCAGACTAAAACCGATACGCCCCAGGCGCTCCATCTGCATACGAGCATCGTGTCGATTGATATGGTAAGTATTACGTAAACGCTTTATAAATGATCGAGCCGCATCATTATCTAAATTAAGACGCTCTAATAACAGGGGTGTTGCAAAATCATTTGATAACGCCGCTTCACGTAATTCTCGAACCAAATCATCTTTAATCTGCTCTGGTGGCACTTCAAACTCGAGCTCAACAGCTTGAGCGATAACCGCACGTTGCACAGCACGAACGATAGAGTCTGCTTTATTACGACTCATTTTATCTATCAGCAAATGGGTATGTGGCTTATGTTCATGCAACCCCGCACGCCAGCGATTATATGCTCTGGGCGCAAGTGTTTTACCCACCATATCAAAACCAAAAATCCAGCCGATGGCTTCAACCGTTACAAATGGCGACAGGATAGTTTCTTTTAACCTGTGCACCACTTTTTCCATCACAGAAAATGCAACAGCATCTTGCAACTCGTTAACGGACATTTCCATTACAAGATTTTTTGGTGATAGTAGAACGGGGCATAAGTGCGCTTCAGTTCCCTTACCAAGTTCTACAAAGCTAACGGGCACCCCAAAGAAACCAGCGATACCAAATGTCTGGTAGTCGCCAACACTCTCCAGGTGTCTGCGCAATCGTTCTGAGCGAACATCGATACAAAATAGCGCTTGAGCAAACGGTCGTTTATCTCTTTCGGCAGGCGCTTCAATCTGGAAGTCACTCAACAGCTTATTGATTGCTGTCGCTTCCATTGCTTCCAGCCAGATCATACCTTCGTGTTTCTCTATATCTCGAATTATAGAAAGCAATCTTGATAGGTCATCTTCAGATATACGCTCTAACTCATCCTTAGCATCAGCAGCCTCTGCAAGCTGGGTAATCGAATTAGCCAAAAGCATTGCATCACGCGTGCGTTTCTCCTGCATGTAGCTCATACCAAGCTCATCAATTTTATTAGAATTGTTTGTTAGTATTGCCTGCTCTACTTTCTGCGCCCAACCTGGATTAATCGTTCTACCATAAAGCTGTTGACGTAAACATGCTTGCATAGGTTTTTGTTTGACAAAATCATGCAATTGATCAACGGTACCTGGTATGCCTTTTCTTGCACGATCCTGAATTAAAGCAAGCGCCAATGTCAGACGAACAGCAAGGTAATCAACCAAATCGCCGGGGTGCTTCATACCTTGATAATAATGTCGCGCATTTGAACGCCAACGAATAAAACCAGCCCAGCCATGCAAGTGTGAAAGCTCACGACGGAAACTGCGCATCCATAAATCTTTTGGAATATTTAAGCGCTCCATCACATGCGCGATAATCTCTTCAGGCTCTTCTGATACCGCAAGAATCTCACGTATTCTTCTACCCTTAAAGAGGATACCTAGATTACGAAAAGACACTTCACGCCATGCCTTAAAGAAACCCTCTTTCCTATTTGGCATACCCCAGGCTGACTGGCCTTCATCAAAAAAATCCAGGCAGCTGTTAATGACCAATTCATCAAGCTCATCGCCTATATCGGTGTCAAACAAATTATCCAGTGTTTCGTACAGCGGAGAGTTATTTAATAATGAAGCACACAATTTATCGGACAACATGTCCTCAGTTAATTGTTCTGATCCTAGTTCCGTTTCACCGCGTAACACTGCTGCGATATCGGCATCACGCGCTAGCGTACTCGAACATTTTATATCAGAGATTGTCAGCGGGGACTCTATTTTTGTCAGCAGTGTCATCACCCAATTTTGCAGATCTATCCCTGCTATAGGTTCATGCTGACTAAGGAAACCATCAACAAACTTTGTTAGCGACTGATGAGATATTTTTCCTTCCTGGTAATACATCTGATACATATTACGATGCATAAAACCTTTACCGTGAAAAAGCCTTTCACCTTCAGTTATCGCATCTTCAAATTTTAACTTCTCCAAACCTTGTAAAGGGTTATGGTGAATAAAGGTCCGCATGGGCCAAAACAAAGGAAGCGGCTCACTAGCAACAAAGATTAGTGACCGAATTTCAGCCTTCATTCCAAGCGATAGACTCATAGTAAAACCTCCGCCATATAGAGCCCGCCTGCAACAAGCAAAACGAAAGAAAAACAAAATAACATGGTTTGACCACAGCTGATATCATCATGTTGAAACACAGCTGGATCACCGACAACCAGTTCCTGCAACAGACGGACACCTGACCAGCTCCAAAGCAACCAGACAAGTACAATCGCCAGAGCAATTGAGGGCATTACCATTACAACGTTATTTATATTACTCAATAAAGAAAAAAATGAGGGGAATAAAGGGCTACCAATAACTGCCAGGATCACAACTACGATCAAGCCTGTTGTTCTTGGTTGTTCTTGAGCTAAACCTGTAACCACACCTACATAAGCTGACTCATACTGCCGTTCTAATCGTGCCACTATTAGAGCAAGCAGAACCAGAGGAATACTGTAAGCAAAAGTATGCATTATCAAATCATCTACCTTTGCACCCAGGTATTCTGCCACCCAAAGCAAAGACCAGGCAGATGTGGCAATAAACCCAGTCCAGACACTCAACTCTTTTACTACCACAGTCCTAAAACCATACAAGACTGAAGTAAACAACGCCCAATAAACATAAATATCGACGAGCTCTGTAGAGCTGTTTTCGATAAGCCATAAACCGGGTAATGGCCAGACGATAATGATAAAAACACGTAATACAGCCGAGCTTGCACGTTGAAAGACAAAGTTAAAAACGATACTCATCGGGAACAGCGGTAAAAACAATCCCGCAAGCAATAAACTCATAGAAGCCATCACACCCACCTCAACCAAACATTAAGACGTGTTGCAATGCTATCCAATCGACGCACAAGCGCTGTATAAAGCTCAATCATATAGAACTCACGTGCCAACAGCGCATAAAAAGCAAGAGTGAAAGGTTTGTATACATTCCCCATATAATGACCTTTACGTCCGCCGTAATAAGTTCGTAGCCAATTAGCAACAATAGTAACTGTCATCAATATTACTATTGCATCAAACCATAAAATATCGATACTGGCCGCCGCATACAATCTGTTAGCAAATTCCTGATCTGGATACAAGAACACATCGAAGGCATGACTTATATAGCTATACCCTACTACCACGATAATAAAAGACGTAATCATCATGGTAAATAAGCGCACAAAGTTTTTAGTTCGCATACGATAAGTAACAAAAAACAACTGGGCACCAGCCATCCAGCCAAAGAAGAGCAATATAACGGCACCTTGTTTATGCATGAAGTCTTGAGCTACAAACCAGTGCGCCGCGAATATGACAACGGCTGGAATGATGATCGTCATCGCCGCCATTAGCAGCCACGGCTTACGATTTTTCGCAGGTCGTTTCGCCACAACGAAATTATATAGAGCATCTTTCGGAATACCGTCATTCTTTCGTGCTTTACCGATAACACCACCGGCGCTCAAAAACATTGTTCCTTTAAATAGACCGTGCGCGATTAAATGGTAAATAGCTAATGAGAATGCGCCAACACCACATTCCATTATCATAAAGCCCATTTGACCCATCGTGGAATAGCCTAGCGCTTTCTTGATATCATTTTGTGTCAGCATCAGTAAGGAACCAAGTACGGCCGTCACCAAACCAACCACTAAAATCCAATGTAAAACACCACCGGTCTCAACATATACCGGCGCAAAACGATTAATTAAAAAGCCACCTGCATTAACGATTCCCGCATGCATCAGTGCTGATACAGGCGTTGGACCACTCATCGTGTACGGCAACCATGTATGTAAGAAGAATTGTGCAGAACGCGCAAATGCGGCGAGTGCGATTAAAGAACCAACCATTTCAACAAGCGGTAAATCAAATACCGTCAGTATCTGAGGATTTTCTGCAATACGCGCAAAGATTACTGAAAGTGACCAGCTATCATATGCCTGAAACAGCAATACTGCGGCTAAGATTAATGGTAGATCGCCAAACCGATAGGTTATCCAGGTCCAGAAGGCATATCGGTAAGCGGGGCGACTGCGTGTATCATGACCCAATAGAAAATATAACAAGATACCCACAAGGTGCCAGGCGATAACAAGCGTAATCAAATCGCCAGCCACTACCATCAGCATCAGGCTGCCAGTCATTAAATCCAGTAGTGTGAAAAATCGTCCGTACCCGGGTTCTTCGACCATGTATCTGACCGAGTAGATGTGTACGATAAGACTAATGGCCGAGATGACAAGGCACATTAGTGTGCCTAGCGAATCAAAACGAATGATACCCCAACTGGATAAAAGCGAATATTCTTGTAGAGTGGCATCGGAAGTTGCCAGCCAGAGAGTTATGCAGGCAAGAATAAAAGTCAGCCAAAGTGACATTACGCTAACGGTTGCAGCCCGTTTGCCTAACCGGGCGCAAAACAGTTGAGTCACAATTGCCG
Source organism: Gammaproteobacteria bacterium (assembly GCA_041570895.1). Lineage (GTDB taxonomy): Bacteria > Pseudomonadota > Gammaproteobacteria > SZUA-229 > SZUA-229. Next base: position 2,319 of record JBFFVI010000003.1, on the reverse strand, counting down.
AAAGAAACGGGAGCGCGATAACTAACAAAATCAGCTGCTGCATATTACTGTCTTTCCTCTAACGCTTAAAACTAATTCTACCTAAAGTCCATAATCGCTAAAAATAACTTAAGGAGCCTCTGATCAATTATATATTATCTCTGCATGTCGCAATTTAGATAGTGATGTAAATCGCAAGGAATTTTTCTTTATTTCATATCGCCATTGTCTTACTAGTTTATATTTAAATTAGAACCTTAACCACATAGCGAATATTCACCTACATGTTGGCTCAGCATTATATCTGACTCTTAACTAACCGCCAGCTTCAGTGCTGTCGCACGCTTATCTGTGATATTTTCTACCGGTATTTTTTTCATCACGCCCATTGTTTCAAGACGTTTAATGGCTTGCTGGTCTTTAGTACCGACTACATACACCGATCGTCCAGCATCAATCATATCAAGCATTGCCTCTTCCAGAGCCAGCGCTGAAGATACTCCAAGATGTGGAACATCTTTCAGGTCGATAACAAGTGCTCTGCAATTTTCTATTTTTGAATTTTTACGCGAGATTGCTCGGGATGTGCCAAATATCATGGTACCTTTTAGATGCAGTAATAGAACTTTACCTGCTGCGAGAACTAAAAGCTCTTTTTCTAATGCAGATAGTTCAAGATCGGTTGTCTTTGGATCAGTAACAGCTTTGACGTCATCAGACTGCAATTCTGACAGGCGCGTGATGGTCATCACGTTGGCCAAAAACAATCCAATACCGACTGCCACGATCAGATCAACAAATACGGTGAGTGCGATAACACCATATGTAATCAAAGCACCCTTACCGGAGATTGAATATGCGCGCCTCAAAAACCGCCAGTCGATGATATCAACACCCACTTTCAAAGCGATTCCCGCCAGCACTGCAAGGGGAATGACAGATGTTAGATCTGCGGCCCATAACAATACGACCAGCAATATCGCTGCTCTAACCAGGCCAGACAAGGCAGTTTTTGAACCGGCCTGAATACTGACAACAGTACCCATTGTGGCGCCCGCACCAGGAAGACCGCCAAATAAACCTGACATCACATTACCAATACCCTGGCCAACCAGCTCTTTGTCCGAGTCATGCTGACTACGTGTTAGGCTGTCTGCGACAACAGATGTAAGCAATGCATCAATACAACCCAACATGCCTAATACAAGCGCATCGATCAACATCTCTTTCATTTGACCTGCGCTGAACACTGGCATCTGGAATTGCGGTAAGCCAGTAGGAATTTCACCAATACGGCGAATATCATCTGATGATATAAGAGCTAAAGATATCAGCGTGCAAATAATTAATGCTGCCAGTTGTGGAGGTAAAAATCGCTTTAGCTTGCCGGGCATAAACACTAAAATCGATACAGTTATCAATGCCAACAGCGTTTCTTCTCCTTGAATATTCGAAATTAATCCGGGTAGATTTTCAAGAATTCCCGTCACACCACCTGCTGGTACAGCCTGACCAAGTAAGGGGCCAATTTGTAATATCACCAGGATAATACCAATACCAGACATAAAACCTGAGACAACTGTGTAAGGCATCAGTGTGACATATTTCCCTAAGCGCATTGCACCAAAGGAAATCTGAAACAAACCCGCCATGATCACAACCGTAAAGGCCATTGCCATGCCATTCTCTGGGTTCGTTGCGATCATCTCTGCTATCACAGCGGTAAAGACAACAGTCATGGGACCCGTTGGTTCCGAGATTAAGGTCGGCGAACCGCCAAACAAAGCAGCAAACAAACCAACTAAAATCGCACCGTATAAACCCGCTTCCGCGCCAGCTCCCGATGCAACACCAAAGGCCAGTGCCATGGGTAATGCAATGACCGCAGCTGTCACACCACCAAAAACATCACCATGTACGTTTTTTAAATTGATTTCATTAAAAACCCACATCATTAAATCCTATATAAACTCAACCATTATAGTGACGTTTAAGCCTGCGATTAGACTACAGCTGCTATATAAATTATGAATCCTTACCCGGGCTCTTCGACCATGTACCTGACCGAGTAGATATGTACGATGAGACTAATGGCCGAGATGACAAGGCACATTAGCGTAGCTAGCGAATCAAAACGAATGATATCCCAACTGGAGAAAAGCGAATAATCTTGTAGAGTGGCATCGGAAGTTGCCAGCCAGAGAGTTATGCAGGCTAGAATAAAAGTCAGGCAAAGTGACATTACGCTAACGGTTGCAGCCCGTTTGCCTAATCGGGCACAAAACAGCTGAGTCACAATTGCCGAGAGAAACGGGAGCGCGATAACTAACAAAATCAGCT
>JBFFVI010000002.1:0-21584 GCA_041570895.1 Gammaproteobacteria bacterium | reverse complement strand
TGGAAAGTTACTAGATGGTCAACCTGGGATACTGGCGATGAAGGCTGGACACACTATAAAAAATTATATGATTACCATTGGACCTGGTTGAATGATCTGCCTGAAGAAGTAAGAAAAAAAATAGCCTGGAAAAATACACAGGCTATATTAAAAAAGTAAATGTGAATATGAAGAAGTGCTGTTATGGTTAATAGCAGGTAACGACTCAGCATTATCCTAAATCATAACTTGCGACTATCGACAAAATAAGCCTAACAATATCGAAAAGAAAAAGTATTGACGATTGTCATTTATTTCAAAAGTGTTTTATTCGCCTTCCCAGCCAATCTTGACAGTAAAACCTGCAGCTTTTGCATGTCCGCCACCACCGAATTTTTTAGCCACTTCTGCAACATCGACTCCCGTTTCACTTGAGCGCAGGCTGAACGATCGACCTGCCGCGTGATCCCAGTAACAGGCTGCAAAAGGCTCATTGATCGACATGATGTGACCAGCATCTGATACATAGGCAGATGGCGCATTAAGGACCGGCACATCGTAACCAGCAATGACCATCCGCCTGACACCGGATGCAAGTAATTCTTCAATATCTTTTTGCAGCTTACGCTCGATCGCCGCCCCAATGTTTTTTAAGTCTGCAATTTCGGCATCACCACTGGCCATCAAAGTGTCCCATACCGAAAAATCAAACGGGTAAGATGAAAGCGCTGCATTGATCTCACGGCTGCCTTCGAGTTCAAATTTCCATAGATCACGGTCCTGAATAAACGCTATTAGTTCAGGTGCCTGCTGTTCAGGATGAAACCATTCCCACGCCAGCATGGCACCAGATTTGTTCATGTTGAACAGGCCTTTAAGTTCTCCGCTGTCCATTAGTTCGAGCAGGTCCTGCACAGCCGTTATATGATGATCGAGAATGGTGATGCTGGCGGCCGTCTTTAGCATGCTGATCAGCACGTCTTTTTTATAGGAGAAATCGACCAGGAAAACATCCCGGTCACTGACATCTGGAGGTGTCTGCTGGTGAATACCTTTGTGGAATTCAACCTCCTCACCGAGTGCATGGCGAACTGCCCATGCCGCAGCAAATCCATCGAGGCAATTTCCATGATAGATACATAGTGCTTTTGATTTGCCTGTTTGTTTATTCATTGCTGTTGTAACAGTTAACAGGAGTCAGATCAGGCTAGTTTGCTCAGTTCTAATAGGTGGACTGCCCCATCATCACTAATGGCTGTACTTCCCGGGTTAGGTCATTCATGGTTAGTTCATTCGATTGTATACGCTGCTGATAGATCATCGCATATACCAGTACGGAGGTTACATAGTCACGAGTTTCACGGAAAGGAATCGTTTCGATCCATATATCTGCGGGTATTGACTCATCAGGCAACCATTTTTTCACCCGGTTAGGTCCCGCATTGTAGGCTGCCAGAGCCAGTGCATAATGACCGTCAAACTGAGTAAGCAATTTTTGATAGTAATACGAACCATACTTCAGATTTTTTACCGGGTTATACAGGTCATTTTTGCCTGACCAGCGTTCGTTCAGGTCTTTTGCGATCTGTCGCCCTGTCTGTGGCATTATCTGCATCAGTCCACGCGCACCGACAGGTGAATAGGCATCTTTATTAAATGCGCTCTCGCGGCGTACCAGGCCAAAAAGTATCACCGGATTAAGATTTTGCTGTATCGCGTTCTCATGAATCTTATCGGAATAGCTGAGTGGGAAACGCATCTCGATATCATCCCACTGTTTCACTTTAGCGATAGTAAATATAGCGATTTCATCCCATTGCCATTGCTGTGCCAGTTTTGCTGCCGCTGGATATGCATCCTTATCTAACTGACCAAGTGCATGCCACCATTGCAGTTTTGCGTCATTATCTCTATCCAGGGCCATAAATTCGAAAGCGACACGGAATGCTTTACGATTTTTAATGTTTTCTATTTCTTCTGCAGTTACATCTAACGGGTTGTGTGATAACTGGTACTCACTGTTCAATCGATCGGCTGCAAGATAACCATAGAAATCACGTTTTTGTGATAGCTCACTTAGCAGTTCATCCGCCTGGATGGGTCTGCCTGTTTCCTGATACGCACGTGCCCGCCAGTATTGCCATTTTTCCAGCTTCTGGTTTTCACTACTCAGGTCATCGAGGGCAGTGATGACACGAGGCCAGTTCTGTTCATATAAAGCGACTCTTATGCGCCGGGCTTTACTGCTGGTATCGGAATCATTTAATTGTCCCAAACGCTCATAGGCGCCTGATTCATTCTTGTGAGCTAACTTGAATGCCAGGCGTTTTTCTAATTTGTCTGCTAGTGTTATATCGATGTTAAATTGTTGTTTGTTTTTATCCCACAATGCTATCGCCTGATTAATGTCTTTGCTGCTCAGTCGATGAATGGCATGAGTGAACATCAGCGGGGATTGAACTGTAGCGGCACGGTTTAACAATTTAGTTATATAACGTTCAGGGTCACGGTGAAGCTTCAACCATAGATCAGCCGTTTTTTGATCCGCCGGTGACATCAGTTTTTTGACGTATTTAGCAAGACTGGTCTTATTGTTTCGCAGAGCTGCATCAAAACGTTGCCAGAACAGATCCTGATTGAATAAGCTGGATTTTTTTAACTGTGCGAATAATGGATCACAGGCTTTTGGTTGTGATTTACCCACCGCCCACAGTACTTTTGCACCATCGAGTGCAGCCTGCTTATCGCCGGTTTTATATTGTGCCCGATGGTAGTAGCAGTTTAAGCTGGTATCACTGGTTTCCGTGTAAAACTCTAAAAACGTTTGCCACTGATTTTTCTTTGCCAGGTGATATAACCATTTGCGTTTTAATATTCGGGCATAGCGAGATGATTCATGTTCCTGTAAAAAGGTTTTTACCTGCTGCTCCTGGTTAAGATGTTTTTTTAACCATTGATATCGAAGGTATGGATACAACGGGTATTCTTTCAACTGCTCTGCCAGCAGGAAATAACTTTTTTGATCTCTTCTACTGAGGGCATCTTCAGCCTGTAAAAAAAGCTGTCTCAGCCTGTCTATTTCCTCATCAGTAAAATATTCCTCTGATTTAACAGTACTTGAAACCTGAACGCTGTCGTCATCGGTATGAACAACCGGAGCTTTACTTATATTACCAGGGGTTTTGCCAGGAACAACTTTTGCTAAGTGTTGATCATTATGAGATTCAGTCAGCATGGCTAGCTGGATCGGTGCAGGATCATCCGTTGATGCAAGATCAATTACTGCGAAATCGTCAGCTGTGGCGTCATTTTTACTGAAGATAGCCGTAGACCACAGCAGGCATGCCGAAATGGATATCAGTAGAAAAGAACGATTATTTATCATCAGCGTAGACAGCTCATCGTATGCAATTGGCCTCTATTAGAGTGACCATCAGGCTAAGGAGCGATTATTTTTTCTCAGTTATTATTTGCAGATCAAATAGTATTGGGTCTTTATAAAAAGACCATATCAAAGCGTACTAGATAATCGACGCAAATCAATGGATTTCGCCATTTTCGATAGATAAATATTCTATTGCCTTTATCACCTTAAAATTTAATTAAATCGACAATTAACAATTGTTAACTATTGAGCGATATAAATATAAAGATTGTTCCCGTATATTAATAAATAATCTATTAATTATATAAATCCGGACGGGTTAGAACAGCAATGTCGGTTGAAACAAAAAAATTAGTCATAGTGGTCGTTTGTTTGAGCGCATTCGTCATAGTATTATTTGGTTTTGGCGCATAAGCGTTTGATTTTTAGTAACCATTTCAACTCCTGTCAGAAAACGAAAGTGGTTCGAAAACTGTATATAACACCTTTGGCAGTTGCCATCTGACTCTGCTCATCACGCATATACTGTATGTCGAAAGCGAAAGCCAGTTGCGGTTTGATCTCCATCCGATAATAACCTTCTGCGATTCGCGTGCGAATGATTTGACCATTTCCGCCATCCAGATATACCACAGCCAAACCTATATTATCCAGCAACCTGTCCCAGGCGATACCGTTGATATCGATGCCGCCGCTATAGATTGCCCGGTAATTGATAGCCTGATCTTCAAGCCGCCAGCCAACGCGTGTAAATGCAGCAATCACACTGCTAAATTGTTGATCGGCAGAGATGATCAAAATGTCATTATTTTGTTTACTGTATCTGGTCTCATCGATAAATTCCTGGCTCCATTAACAGAGACACGGTAATTGCCCGTTCCCAGGGTGGATTCCAGTCGGTAGCTGGCCTGAACGCCATAAAAACGCAAATGATCATCACTGCTGCCTTGATGAGAAATAACATTTACTTCTAGCGTAGTTTTTTTGGATATAACGATTCGCCAGCAGCTTCAGTTCAGCAGGACGATGTCAGTGAAGAGAAAAACTGGCAGGTATAGATGGCTGAGAAGAAAATCAGCCACCGTAATCAATAGTTGACCAGCTACATTTATATCTTTATGGATTTTGCACTTCTTACATCGTGCAAGGTAATCACAAACCTATCTTTTTAACATCCACGCCATAGCTATGATTCTCCAGGCTCTTTGCGATATGTAACGCCAACTCTCCCTGTTTGGTAAGGTCCAGTACCTGGCGTTTTTTATAGGCATTCTTGTTTTCATCGAGCAGCAGGATAACCTTGGGTTTCAGTTTCTGCTGTGCATTCTGAGACAGGATAGCGCCTACTGCACCAGAAGAAAGCTCGACGAGTGAGCCGGTAGGATAAACACCCATACATTGCATGAACTGCTCGACCAGTTCTGTTTGAAATGCTTTGCCACGCTGGTTGTATATGTTTTGCAGCGCTTTATGCTCTGCTATGGCTTTTCTATAAGGTGTGTTTGTTATCATCGCATCATAACAATCGATGATTGCCGCCATCCTGCCATAGGCAGGCGTCTGAACACCAACCAGGCCATTTGGATAACCACTACCGTCATATCTCTCATGATGAGTCAATGCGATGTTTATGATATGTTCATTGATGCCCTTGGTATTCTTTAGAATCTCTACAGTAAAATTGACATGTTTACGCATTACCGCGACTTCATCGGGTGTTAGCGGAGTCTTTTTTGCCAGCAGTTCTTTAGGTAATTTAATCTTACCGATATCCATCAGCAATAGACCCACTGCCAGGGTGTTGAGTGAGAGCTTATTCAGTCCTATGTGACGGCCGAAGGCGATACCCAGGGCGCAGTTCTGCACAGAACTTTCATAGATGTTTGAATCGTGCTGACGCATTTTTGATAACCACATAAACGCATCAGAATTTCTAATCATACTGTCCAGTATAGGCGCTACTGCAGTTTTAACGGTATCAACATTCAGCTGACCATTACGAAGGTCTTGCTCTACGATACGTGCCACACACTCCGAGGCTTTTTCTAATGCCAGCTTTGCTTCCGGCAGCTCTTCAACCGTGGTGGTTTTGTCAACATAAGTAACGCTCTTTTTGCCCGTATCCAGGATGGCTTCTATCTGAGTATTCGCACTAAGCGTCTGTTTTGTGTGAATGCTCTGCGCATTGTCAAAGTACTTATCCGCTCTAACACCGAGTTCGGTATCGATGTAGACGTAATCACAGTACTTAGCTATTGAGCATATTTCAATCTCATCTTTAATGAAAAAGCCCTGGATTAGAAATGGTGTTTGAACCCATGGTCTATCGAGCTTCGTAACATACATGCCGATTTTTAAATATGCGGTACTAACCTTACGATCCATAACAGATAACCTGATGAAAATGATAGAAAATATTTAGGGATTTAACATTTTGAAAATTATTACGCCAAATATATAGATATATTTAGAATCGCAACAATCATTTATATCTCAGATTATAGACATAAGATGGGTGAAGTGAGCGGTTTTTGGTAAATATAGTGTCATTTATTCAACAAATCTGACAGACGGTATCTACAACGCTTCTGGCGTTTAATATGGGACATGATTTTATATAATAATCATTCGAGATAATCATTGTAAGTAACTGTTTTATATGATTCTAGTAAATATATTTATCAGCATCGATTCTGCTATTTATTAACTTGCTCAGGAGAAAATAAAGCACGCTATAAACACAACTACTGTAAGATTGTGCGCGAAGTCAATAATTCAACAGCGTATTAAATGACAAGACAAGCTCACACATCAAACGTATTCATCGGCCTGATTTCACTATTAATCATGCTAGTTAGCCTTAACCTGGTAGCGGCTGAGCAGGTGGTCAACATAGACGGTCGAGAAATCTTACTGAAAGACGATGGTACCTGGGCTTATGCTTCTAGTGATCGTTTTGCCGATACAAAAGATGGACAGCGTGTACGTTTAAAACAAGATGGTAGCTGGCAATACGTGGGGAACGCACCACTAACTTCAAAACAACAGGTGCGTACGACCGAGCTGGATTTAAAACTCCAAAAAGTGGTTATCGAAACCAACGAAAAGAAAGTACAAAAAAATACCCGGGTAAGAACTCAGACTGTGTTTTATGTAGGACTCGGTTACTCAGCACAAGCAAAAAAACATTTCAGCATCAAAAAGACTGATAGTTCACTCATCGAAGTGAAAGATAACAATGGCAGAGTCTATCCCGTATTATCGATACAAGCAGATTCTGCTGAGGTAGAACCCGGCACTGAAAATACAATAGTGATACGTGCAGATAAATCTCCGTCCATATGGGATGAGGTAAAATCGATGCAGATAACCTTTAAACCAGGCATATTCGGACTTCAGCAGCCAATAATATTAAGCCAGAAAATTATCGATTTTGAGAACAAAAAAGTAGCTGGTTTTAACAAAAATAATTGAAAATAATTAATTTGCTACCATCTTAACCAGCATACATTCACATACGACGGGCACAGATGATACTAACATGACTTCACTACATCATAATCTGCTTAAAACGATAACAACATATACGTCACTGATCCTTGTCGTTACGGCATTATCATCCTGCGCAACCTCACCTGAGGGAAGAACACAATTTAAGCTGATTCCCGATGATCAGATGGACCTCATGGGAGCACAAAGTTTTGAGCAGATTAAACAACAGACGCCACTGTCTAAAGATCAAAATATTAATCAATATGTATTATGCATCGCTAACAAGATTATTCCGCAGGTAACGCAAAATCCAGATCCAAAACAATGGGAAGTACAGGTTTTTGACGATCCTCAAGCCAATGCATTTGCCTTACCCGGCAACAAGATCGGTGTTTATTCCGGTCTGCTAAAGTACGCAAAAAATCAGGATCAACTGGCAACCGTAATGGGGCATGAGATTGCACACGTGATAGCCAAACACGGTAATGAACGTGTATCCAGCCAGATGGCAACACAGGCCGGTTTAGAGATCGCCAGTGTGATGTTAGGAGGCACACAGGATGCAAATAACGCTATGATCCTCGCCGGACTTGGCCTCGGTGTACAGTTCGGAATAACATTGCCGTTTAGTCGCAGCCATGAATCAGAAGCCGATTTGATCGGCCTGGATCTGATGGCGAAATCGGGCTTCAACCCGGAACAAAGCGTGCCCTTATGGGAAAACATGTCAAAAGCAGGCACATCACCGCCAGAGTTTATGTCAACACACCCATCCGGTAGCACACGCATAAAACAGTTAAAAGAGCGCATACCAAAAGCGAATATTGTCTACCAGCAAGCCGTCAATAATGGCCAGCGCGCTACATGCAAAATCTGATAACAGGCGACAGACCACAATTATATTAAATCAGTCGAAATACGTACACGTGGCCTGCCCCCTCTATCCTTTAGGTTCAACGTCAAATTTTCAGTTAAAACATCATTTGTGAATAAAACCTTATAACGCACGTCCTTAATGGTTGTAATCATAAGGATTTGCGGTGGGTTAAATTCCTTGTTATGCATGCGCCGGACGTGTCCGCAAATAATCCGGTATGATGGTCTCTTGTGTTATCCAACTAACACTTCATCGGCTGGTTGCCCCGATGCATCGCAAGGCAACCATTTTTATCTTTAAATTAATTTAAGCGGCATAAAAATACAATTTTGAAATGTATTTTCCAGCTTGAAACTCCTGGTGTTTCAGTGACGTGAAAGTGGAAGGCAAATAGTCTTGACAGACAGATGAGAGATCAGTCATTGGATGATAATAATTCGAGTGTAAGTAAAACGAAGATGCCAAATGAGACGAGGAAACTAGTATTCGTGGTGGTTTTTTTATCCGTCTTCGTGGTTATATTGTTTGGTTTTGGAGCATGACTCAGTCAGCTTAATATCTTTGGCCAGCGATCGTGTATCGCACCCGGTTCAGGCTCAATGGTAACGACATAGACACGAGCCTCATCGTCCTTGTGTGCGACTAATCCCTGTATCCATTCACCTTCTTTCAGCTCAAACCAGTGGCTGACACGCTCTTTGTCTTTTTCCATGAAGCGATCAACAATAATCTTTACCGGTGTTGGCGACCACTTCTGCCAGATACCTTTATCGATAGATTCCTGTCTGGCCCAGCCACCTTGCGGAAGACTGCCGTGCTGTTGTTTTCGCCTGCCCCAGGCAACCAGGACTAATTCACCATCTTTTTTCATAACCGGCAACTGGGCATAAGGATTGGGGAAATAAATCTTTTTAACTTCACCTTCATGATTATATTGAACACCCCCGCACATTTTCTAATACCTCTCACTCATGATTATTAGATTCTATATTTTTGAGTTGCGTCAAAACATAACCTGATTTTTTATGTTATCTTTTTTTAACTCTCTTAAATATAGGAGATTACATGTGTTGTATACGACCATCGCCAGATTTAATGGTAACTACATACATATAATGAGATGAGTGAAGAAAGTCTAACGCAGAGTCTGGATAATACAGAACACAGTGCCGGCATACGTATAGGTCAGCAACTGGTAAAGGCTACCGCACCCTTTGCAGCCGAAGTAGTAACAAAAAGCTGGTGGCACGTAGGTATAACGTTTAGCCTGATGATTGTTGCGCTCATCGGTGCCGGCATGCTGCCATGGTGGCCAGTACGTACCCTGCTGTCGATCTTCGCTGCGCTATTGATGGTTCGCGCGTTTATTACTTATCACGATTACATGCACGGTGCGATCCTGGGCGATTCACGCCTCGCCTGGTTATTATTTCGTGTCTATGCCGCTTTTGCGTTGACGCCGCCACGCTCCTGGAAAAAGAGTCACAATTACCATCATGGTCACGTCGGTCAGATTAGTACGGCGAGTGTTGGCGCCTTCCCTCTCATGACAAAGCAGATGTGGCGTCAAGCTTCTGCCAGTGAACGTGCAACCTATCGCCTGCAACGCCACCCGCTGATCGTTTTATTTGGTTATATCACTATCTTTGCTTACAGTATCTGTATAGTAGCGTTACTACGTGATCCAAAAAACAACTGGGATTCTGCCCTGTCACTGGCCGCTCATGCTGGTCTGATTACGATACTGTGGTTATATGGTGGTTTCGATGTGGCCTTTTTTGTCGTCTTACTGCCCATGGCCATCGCATCAGCACTTGGCAGTTATCTATTTTTCGCGCAACACAGTTTTAAACGCATGCATATCATCTCACCGGAAGCATGGACGTATTACCGGGCGGCTCTGGAATCATCAAGTTATATGCGGCTCAACAAGATCATGCAATGGTTCACCGGCAATATCGGTTTTCATCATATACATCACCTCAATATACGTATCCCTTTCTACCGTCTGCCTGAAGCTATGGCTGCCATACCTGAACTCCAGTCACCGGTAACAACGACATTATCTCTACAGGACATCAAAGACTGTTTTAATTCTTCTCTGTGGGACGAAAAACTTCAGCGTATGGTCTCATACCGGGAAGCGAGCAAAGCTGCATAATGAAACACGGTCTATTGCCGGCATCTTCATTATATTCATCAAGCGCTTAGCTTATAATTAAACAATAGCCTCAAACTTCGGATTATTGTATCGGCGTACAAAGTATGCACAAGCATTGCCTGACAGTGGACTTATTACGCGGCTTAGCTATCTTGTTACTGATAGCTACGACTTTTTATAGTCATGCAGATATCGAACTGCCTGAACGTCGTAAAGACCAGTTTCTCACCGATTCCGGTTATTACATCGTGCCGACGCCTTACAGCATACCAGGACTGGGTGATGGTCTGATTCTTGTCGGCGCCATGACAAATATCAAACAGAGCTACACGGATGTCTACGGTTTTGCTGCCACCGGCGACATCAAGGGCTATGGCTTATTTGGTACCGAGATACACCTGGTTAAAAAGAAATTAATCCTTGATCTGTCACTGACCAATTTTGATAAAGCGACCTCACAGGTATATTTTCAACGCGGCATGCTTACCGCAAAAGATGATTATGTACTCGCTGAACTGGATCACAGTGACTTTACCGGTGCACGATTAACCTATACTGCGTTTGATCGTCGTATCGAAATTTATGGTCTCATCTATCAAAATGAATCACGTCTCGCTGCGATACGTGATCGTGATGGAAACCTGATCCAGTCAGCAGTCAATTCAGAGCTTAATACAAGCGACACTTATACATACGGATTCCGGTTCGATCTAACTGATGACTATATTGATCCAAGGCGTGGTCTGCGGCTCGAATCAAGTCTATGGCATTCACCCCCCGATACAGACAATGATCCAGATTTTGACATCATCGAACTGAATCTGACCGGTTACATCCCCGTCGGTAAACAGCACACACTGGCGTTAAATTATTTTCAGGCAGACAGCCACATCAATCGAATCGGGCAAACTGATGCGTCCGTCGTCGAAGCGGAACTGGGACTGGACTGCAACGCCGGCACCCCGCAGGACCAGGCCAATTGCCGGAGTTTTGTCAATGACACCGTCGCCCAGAACACCTATGGATCGGTTGGTGCACTCGGTGGCCTCAGCCGACTGCGCTCCTATCCTCAAGGTCGGTTTAATGGTTCGCATGCGCGTTTTGCTGGTATCGAATATCGCTGGAATATCGTAGAAGAAACCAAACCCTTTAATTACTTTTTTGCAAGAGATATTCGAACAGTGATTCAGCTCGCTGGTTTTTATGAGCGTGGCACAATATCTGACAACCGCGATGAATTATGGCACAGCTACCGTGACTCATACGGCATAGGCGCACGTCTGGTGACAAAATCGGGATTGATTTTCAGAGCCGATATCGCCACTGGTGACGAAGGTGAGGAAGTTTCAATCATCGTCGGTTATCCCTGGGAAGTTTTCTGATAACAGCACGACTTTGATCGTCAACTTACATCCAGCGATTTAACCGGGCCTTACCTTAGCCCTCATCATTAATTCTAAATCAGCGTCTGAACAGGTTGACTACAACAGTCAGCACGACACTGATGATCAGCATCGAAGTGACAGGAATGAAAACCTTGCCCGACCCTGTTTCTATACGGATATCACCGGGTAACTTACCAAACCAGTTAAGTGACCATGGGGCGAAATGCAGTAGCGCGCCAACGACGAGCAGCAGCGCACCCAGCATCATTAACCATCGAGCCATCCAATATACCTTCTATCTAATCCATAAGTAAAAGATGAAAAACAATCTTTTACAGAAAAAAGTGAACATAAATTACCTGTCTGGGCGAGGCCAATATGAAGCCAGAGATGAAGTCGTCAGCATCGAGTCAGCAACAAAACCGAAGGTTATTAACGGAGAAAAATCAGATATCTAAGCCTTTAATTTTGAATACTATCGGCGTTACAATAATAACAAAGCTACTCATGTTTTCAATGAATAAAAAAGGAGAACAGCCATGGCTATCGCAGAAACTGTAAAAAACTACCTGGATAACAAGTCGGTCAATTACGATCTGGTAACGCATCCGCATTCAGGCTCCAGTCACGAGACCGCCGAAGCCTCGCATGTCAGCGAGGACCACATCGCCAAGGGTGTGATCGTCAAAGACGCCTCAGGTTACGCCATGGTGATCGTTCCGGCAAACAACTATGTCGAGATGAAACACGTACGCAAAGAACTCGATCGCGATCTGGAACTCGTGGCAGAGGACGAATTTGCTAAACTGTTTCCTGACTGTGAAGCTGGTGCCGTACCGCCGCTCGGAAAAGCCTACCATATCGAAACTTTTCTTGATGAAGCACTGACAACTCTTGGTTACGTCTATCTAGAAGCTGGTGATCACGAACACCTGGTCCATACCAGCGGCGATGATTTTAATACCTTGATGAGCGGTGTTCGGCATGGTCACTACAGCCATGAAAAGAGTGCTGACAGTTTTCATTCCCGGACAGAAGATTACTGACTCAACTAGATTAACAACGCTATGAGGAAGAAGACAATGCGAAATGAACTCGATCCGCGAATTGACCAATGGTATGCCCATTTTGATAAAGGACAGCGTTTTTACGTGATAGACGTTAACGAAGAAAAGGATACTATCGAAATACAGAATTTTGATGGTGATATCGATGAACTCAGCTTCGATGAGTGGCGTGAGCTCAGGATTGATCTGAGTGAAGAACCTGAAAACTGGGCAGGTGCTCTGGATATCGCTGAGAAAGATGATCTGGGCACCGGAGTAACCGATACCAGGCCGAGTGACTGGACTGAGCCAGGTAAAGATTTCAGACCATTAAACAAATAGGTCAGGATCATACAAGGCTCTCATGCGCAGCCCAAATTCTTTATGGGTCAGGGAGCGATTGTTGATATCATTATAGAAACCTCCTCTCGAGCCCCATCTTTTATAAGCTCATGTTTCTAAGTAAAACAAAAATACTTGCAGGACTACACTGCGAAAAACGCCTGTTTCTTATGCTCAATCGACCTGAGTTAGCGAAAAGAACAAAATCACCCCTGGCAGAAACAGGTATCGTCGTTGGTAATCAGGCACGTAAAGAATTTCCCGGGGGTGTTCTCGTTAACCGTTTCCAGCAAGACTCTGATCCATTCGAAGAAACCCGTAGTTATCTCGATGAGAAAAATGTTTCTGCCATATTTGAAGCCGGCTTTCGTTATCAGGACACGGAGGTGTTTGTTGATATCCTCCAGCGTCAGGGTTCACGTTGGAACCTGATCGAAGTCAAATCCTCAACCACAGTCAAAGACGATTATATCGATGATGTCAGTGTGCAACACATGGTGTTATCAAACGCCGGTGTGGCCATCAACCGAATTGAACTCATGTTCCTCAATAAAGACTTTGTCTACCAGGGAGAAAAAAACTACCAGGGTTTATTTATCCGTGAAGATATTGCTGAACGTGTCATCAAACATAGCCGTTTTATCAGCGATGCCGTCGAACAGCTCAAGAAAAATTTAACGCAAGAAGAACCGGTTGATCATGTCGATGGCCACTGCAAGCGTCCCTATCCGTGTGAATTTAAATCTTATTGCGAGCAACAGGATGGCGAATACCCGGTCAGCTGGTTGCCTAATGCTGCCGTCGCCATACGCAAGTTACATGACAACAACATCTATGATATTCGAGACATCCCTGTTGATATGCTCAACAGCGAAACTCAGTTAAAAGTGCGCAGAGTAACCATCAATGGTCAGGCAGAACTAGAAGCAGATGCTGCGGCAATACTAACGCAATTAGATTACCCGCGTTATTACCTGGATTTCGAGACCATCAATCTTGCCGTACCAGTCTGGCCGGGCAGCAAACCCAGCCAACAGCACCCCTTTCAGTGGTCATGTCATATCCAGCAGGCTGACGCTACGATAAAACACAAAGAATTCCTCGATGTTAGTGGCGAAGATCCACGGAGACGTTTCGCCGAATCACTGATTGCTGCCTGTGGCACAGCAGGACCGGTGATCGTCTACAACCAGTCTTTTGAAAAAGGTATCATAAAAGATCTTGCAGCTTCATATGACGATTTAAAAGAGCCACTGTTAGCAATCAATACACGGGTTTTTGATCTGCTGCCTGTGATGAAGAAATATTATTACCACCCACAGATGAAAGGTTCCTGGAGCATCAAGAATGTTCTCAGCTGTCTGCTACCGGAATTACGCTATTCAGATCTGGGTGATGTGCAAGATGGTCTGATGGCACAAAGTGCCTACCATGAAATAATCAGTGGCAGGCTTTCAAAACAACAAAAGGACTCGCTGCATGCTGATATGCTCGACTACTGCAAGCTTGATACCTACGCGATGTTAGCCATTGTTGACAAGCTGTGTTCATCAGGCAAACAAATATAGCGCTTCTCTAACCTGCCCACTCGCCTCATTATTACTTGAAGGTGTTTTCGATCCTGTCGAAGGCTAGATTGATTGCTTCGTCTGCCACACAGTATGCCATCCTCACATGGTGTTCTCCAGACGGGCCAAAGGCGCAGCCCGGGGTGACCGCAACCCCGGCATTGTTCAGCAGATCGATGGCAAACTGCTGTGAATCGTCATGCGGCACAATGATCTTCGGGAAAACATAATACGCGCCTTCTGGCGTCTGGTTAGAAAAAACGTGTTCAACATTAGCTAGTCTTTCGCTAATCAATTTTCTGCGACGGTTGAGAATGGCTGAAAATTCCTGCATATGATCAGATGGCTGACTCAAGGCAACAATACCCGCCAACTGTGAGATACGCGGTGCGCAGATCAGGGTCGCATCGTGCACCTTGAGTGCTTCACGCTTTAACTCTTCGGGCAATATCATATAATTCAAACGCCAGCCGCTCATAGCGTAAGATTTTGAAAACGAATACAGATACACCACATGTTCACGTAACGCTTCGACACTGGCGAGATTAAAATATTTATCCTTGTTTTCATAAACAAAATCACTGTAGGGATCATCGATGATAATCAGGATATTATGTTGCCTGGCAATCTCACCGACACGGATCAATTCATCTTTAGAAAATATTTTTCCGGTCGGATTAGACGGGCTCACCAGAACAATCGCCTGCGTCTTATCGGTGATTAACTCGGGTAATAGATCGACATCAAGGCGCCAGTCATTAGTTTCATCAAGTGGCCAGTAAATCGGTATGCCGGAGAATAGATTGATCTGCTGAATATGTGAGGCGAAACAGGGGTCGGTAAGAATGATCTCGTCACCCGGATCAAGCATGGTGTGAAACAATGTATTCAAAGCCTGCATATTGCCGGCACTGATCATCACGTGGCGATCCGCGTCGATCTCGATACCGTGCTCTGCTTTATGCTTTTTAGCAACCAGCTGCCGTAACTCAGGCAGGCCATCAGGCAAGGTATATTTGCCCGCATCCATATCTTCTTCAAGGTACTGTATAACCCCCTGCCGGATGTACTCCGGAGTTGTAAATGAAGGCAGTCCCCAGGCAAGTGATACTGCATCTTTAATGCGGGCACTGCGAATGGCCATATCTTTAATGGCCGAGACCTGAGACTCATGAACGTTGGTAGAAACGATGTCGGAGATAAAGCTCATAAATTAATAATACAACAAATAATCTTTAATCGGGGACAGAACACGATTATTACTAGCGCATACTCTTCACCAGCCTGGCTGTTCTGTCATATGTGAGTTTGATGCTGTGCCAGGGAATACCCGGTAAAGCTAAACGTGCGTGAGTCGTTATCTTGAACCTCCATGTGCAATGAATGATAATATCTTGATAAACAATAGATTTAATAACACAGGCCAGAATTGATCCTGGCCTGTCCCCTATTAAGGTCGTCGTATATGTCAGACCCGATAACCATACGCTTTTACGAAGAACTCAACGACTTTCTGCCTGCGGATCAGCACAAGACCGACCTAAATTACGAGCTAAAAAAAACCCGGTCAGTCAAAGACCTCATCGAATCCATCGGTGTACCACACACAGAGGTCGACCTGGTCATCGTCGACGGTCAATCGGTTACTCTCGATTACCTGGTAGAGGGTGGCGAACACATCAGCGTCTATCCGATGTTCGAATCGCTCGATATCTCACCTCTCAATCACTGCCAGCCACAACCGTTACGTGAAACCCGTTTCATACTCGACGTCCACCTCGGCCGCCTCGCTGCCTACCTGCGCATGCTGGGATTTGATAGCCTCTACCGCAATGATTACCATGATTCCGAACTGGCTGACATCTCTGCCGAAGAGCGGCGCATACTGCTTACCTGCGATGTCAAATTATTGATGCGTAAACAGATCACCCACGCTTATTTCGTGCGCTCGAGACAACCCAGACAACAGTTGCTGGAAGTACTGTCACGCTTTGACCTATACAATAACCTGCAACCGTTCACTCGCTGCATGAGTTGCAACGGAAAAACACGGGCCGTCGACAAAAATGATATCGAACAACACTTGCTGCCTAAAACGAAAAAATATTATGAGAAGTTTTTTCAATGCGAGACCTGTAACAAGATCTACTGGCAAGGCACACATTACCAAAAAATGATAAATATCATTAAAGAAATTAGAAGTTCAGCAGTATAATGAAATTTGACCACTTTGTTTTCGAGCTTCATTAATTGTGGTCTGTACCCTATTATTTTTATAGGAGTGAGCAAATGACTAACATCGAAAATCTGCTTGGCAGCGAGTCAGCGTCTTTACTGACACACCGCTGTGAAGGCATTCCTAAAACTGACCTGCACCTGCCCGGCAGCGATTACATCGAACGTGTGGTGGCTAATAAAAACCGTAAACCGGCGGTGTTACGCAATCTAAATGCCCTCTATAACCATGGGCGCCTGGCTGGCAGCGGTTACCTGTCACTACTGCCTGTAGATCAGGGAGTAGAACATTCCGCGGGTGCCTCCTTTGCCCCCAATCCGGCATTTTTCGATCCGGAAAACATCGTTAAACTGGCTATTGAGGGTGGCTGTAATGCGGTCGCCTCGACACTCGGCGTGCTCAACTCGATAGCGCGTGACTACGCCTATAAGATCCCGTTTATCGTCAAGATCAATCATAACGAATTACTCAGCTACCCCAATATCTACGATCAGACCTTGTTTGCCAGTGTCGACCAGGCTTTCGATATGGGCGCAGCGGCCGTCGGCGCCACAGTCTATTTTGGCTCAGCAGAATCACGTCGCCAGATACAGGAAGTATCAGAAGCCTTTGAACATGCCCATGAACTGGGTATGGTGACCGTACTGTGGGCTTACCTGCGCAACAGCGCCTTTAAAAAAGATGGCGTCGATTATCATGTCTCCGCTGACCTGACGGGCCAGGCCAATCATCTTGCCGCAACCATCGATGCCGATATCATCAAACAGAAACAGGCACAAAATAATGGCGGTTATAACGCCATCGGTTTTGGTAAAACCCATCCTGATGTCTATACCAGACTGAGCAGCGATCACCCGATCGACCTGGTGCGTTACCAGGTGGCCAATTGTTACATGGGACGGGTTGGCATGATTAATTCGGGTGGTGCATCGGGCGCCGATGATCTACATCAGGCGGTGCGTACTGCGGTGATCAATAAACGTGCCGGCGGCATGGGCTTAATTTCAGGGCGCAAAGCCTTTCAGAAACCGATGGCCGAAGGCATAGAACTGTTGAATGCCATACAGGATGTTTATCTGTCTGACGACATCACCGTCGCCTAGCGCCTACACCCTCTACCATAGAGTGATGGTGTTAATCAGACAGCTCTGAGTATGGCCCTACTGAACCGAGAGTGTACCGGTCAAGTTTATTGAGACCTCCATGTTTACAGCGTGAATGGCGAAAACCTTATCAGTGACCTGCTGATGAATATCTTTATGATTAAGACCGACCCTGGGCTTGATCAGCTCCAGATCAAGCGACGCTTTGAATACAAAAGCCAGATACATTCAGGACTTCACCTTCAGCAACACAAAGGTACTGTTCATCCTCCTCTGTACTTATATTTATGTCGATATTCATAAAACCCCCATAAAAATTTCTGTTTAAGCAAAACGCTTTAATACTGCATCATAACCAAGCACTTCGCCGATATCACTATTCGTCATATCGATAAAACGATGCAGATTAGACTCCGATCGACCTATACGTGGCCAGTCTGGTGGCGGTGCAATCCAGCCTTCACCGACTTTCATATGACTTCGGTCAGAAGAAAACGATCCAACGAATTCACTCGCTGGGACAACTCTGAACAATGGAGTTTCTGCAGCAGTGAGTAAGCGATTATCTAAGAACGAATGCCTAAAGTAAGTATCAACAGGAACACCAAACGGTAATATCGTATCAAAATCTAGTATCTGACTGCTTTCAGATAGAAGCAGCAAAACAACATGGTAATCCCAGAGAATCGGTATCGAAGGATCACTCATCACTCGCTGGTTTAGCATAGGAAAAGAATCACCCGTGCTGGCAACAAAGATTATAAAACTGTCTTTAAATTGCTCATGTTGACACAGATGCCAGATGTTCTCTTCGCAATAATAAGGCTGATAAAGAAAATCGTCTCGTTTTAAAACACTGGATGACATCTCTTTGGTCGTAGTAAATTAACTGTGGTCTCGATCACTGTTCCTCGGCAATTGCTCGACTTTGTCTCCTGAGTCGTTCTACCACTTACATCCATGTAAGCGTCCTGCATTGCCCTACTACCGTCCAT
This sequence comes from Gammaproteobacteria bacterium, assembly GCA_041570895.1. Lineage (GTDB taxonomy): Bacteria > Pseudomonadota > Gammaproteobacteria > SZUA-229 > SZUA-229. The sequence goes on along the minus strand of JBFFVI010000002.1, from coordinate 3,015 downwards.
CCATGGACATATGCGTGATTCTCGGTCTCTGTTCCCGACTCGACTCTACCGATTCCTTCCGTGGAATCGTACCTCCTACGTCCATGTAGTCGTGTCCCCGATTAATCAGGTCTTTTAGAATATGCCATATCGAATATATTTTCTAAGCGAGCATCAGTACCTCGAAGTTGATCGATCACTTTTTTCGCCCAGTCGAAGTATTCCTGGCGACGCTGTAACGACCAGTGCGGCGGCGGATTGGATGACACATCCCGCAAATTACTGATCTTGTCGGCTAACTTAACCAGTTTTGCCTGTTCACTGATCTCTGCAGCGTGATCGATCTGCGCCTGTTTACGCTCATGTTTTGCCAGCGCCTGATCATCGGTGACTTCCATAACGATATTTTTTATCTCGACACCAAACTCACTCTCCAGCTCTTCAGGCTCGGTTTCCGTATCCTCGACCGTGTCATGTAACAGGGCACCGCAGATAACCTGAACATCGGTAATATGTGCTTCATTACATAAGATATTAGCTAATGAGATCGGATGATTGATATAAGGCGACGCATCGATATCCTTGCGACGTTGATTCCTGTGTTTTATTGCAGAGAACTCCAACGCCTTCAATAATAATTTAAGGTCACTCTCGTCAATCGTCATTTACCATACCCGTACTTTACTGATCTAATTAAGTAATACCATATAACAAACAATTAAAATAATCGAGCCTGATCCACGGCTGTGCCGCTTAATTCATTAGCCCCCTGGACAGAAGGAATTAAGCGAACAACAGTCAGTTTAAGAGTCCTGGTATTTTTACCCTGGAAATCATATACAATGCCCCCTGCTTCTATCATTACTCCGTTCGTCTACTGACATCATGCCGATACATAAATATCTCACTCACTACCCGCCGGCGATAATCACCCAGGTAGAATCTTTGATCAAAGAAAATCGGCTGGCGAGTTACCTGATCGAACGCTATCCCCAGCCGCACGATATCGCCAACGACAGCGATCTGCGCGACTATGTCATGGCTTTAAAAAATCAGCACATGAAAAAGTCACCACCATTAAGTAAGATCATCTATGACCATAAACTGCATGTGGTACATAATGCACTTGGCCTGCACAGTTATGTCGCACGCGTCCAGGGTGGTAAATTAAAAACCAAAAACGAACTGCGCGTGAGTGCAGTATTCAAAAAAACACCCGAAGCTTTTTTAAATATGATCGTGGTGCATGAGCTGGCACACTTAAAAGAAAAACAGCACAACAAAGGGTTCTACCGTTTATGCCTGAACATGCTGGACAATTATCATCAGCTCGAACTTGATATGCGCCTGTATCTTATCCAGCTGGAGCTGGGCAAAACGCTGTATGATTAGAAAACTCAGTCGCCTAAAAAATTAAACCGTTCTCAGGCAGCCCGATTATCGTAATATCTAGCTAATCCTGGAGCAGCACAGTTCGTAGTCACCTATTATTGTTCAAACGAGAATGAGATGGCAGCAAATGATCAAACACTAAGCATCGTACTGGCCGGAGGCCGCGGCACCCGCCTGCAGCCACTGACCGATGAACGTGCAAAACCGGCGGTGCCGTTCGGTGGCAAATACCGGATTATCGACTTCACCCTGTCCAACTGCCTGCAATCGGGGCTGCGCCGTATCCTGGTGTTAACCCAGTACAAGTCACACTCACTGCAGGAGCATCTGCGTGATGGCTGGTCCATCTTTAACCCGGAACTGAATGAATACATCACCGCAGTACCGCCGCAGATGCGTTCTGGTAAAGACTGGTATGCCGGTACTGCTGATGCGATCTACCAGAACCTCAACCTGCTGGAAGAAAGCGGCGCCCAATACGTACTGATCCTGTCGGGCGATCACATCTACCGCATGGATTACGCCGCTATGCTGAAATACCACGCCCGGCATAATGCCGCGGTCACGGTAGCCTGCATGGAGGTAGGGCTGGATGAAGCGCGCGGTTTCGGTGTGCTCACGGTAGAACAAAATGGGCGGGTTCAGGGCTTTGAAGAAAAACCAGATAAGCCTCAGGCCCTGCCGGATAACCCGCAGAGCGCACTCGCATCCATGGGCATCTATGTCTTCAATATACAACTGCTGCTGCAGGAGCTGGTTCTTGATCACAACGACCCGGACTCCAGCCATGATTTCGGTAACGATATACTGCCGCGCCTGATCGGCGAACATCCTGTCTTTGCCTATCCATTCAGCAGCCAGGGAGGCCGCGTTGCTCAGGATCATTACTGGAAAGACGTCGGTACTCTGGATGCCTACTACGAGGCGAATATCGCCATGCTGGAACCGGTGCCACTGCTGAACCTGTACCAGCGTGACTGGCCCATCCGTGGTTACCTGCCACAGAGCCCGCCGGCACGTACCGTACCGGGACCCGATGGAGACCTCGGCGTCATCTACAACTCCTCGATTGCCGGCGGAACCGTGATCAACGGCGCCACAGTCAAACACTCCATCCTGTCTGCCTGGGTCAGACTGGATCATACCGCTTTAGTCGAAGACAGCGTCCTGTTCGACAATGTTTATGTCGGTGCGGGGGCGAAACTAAAGCGCTGCATCGTCGACAAGCACGTACGTATACCCGCTGGCGAAACCATTGGTTATGACCTGGAACGTGACCGGCAACGCTTCACCGTCACAGAGAAAGGTGTCGTGGTCGTAAGCCGGCGCGTTAGTTTTGCTTGAGGAATGCTTAAATCGTAGACTATTACCAATTGTAATTACACAGAAAAAGTAAAAGGAGAGCCCGATGAACCGAATCGTCAAAACCAATATCGTATTATTACCTGCAATATTATTCACCACCCTGTTACTAGCCGGCTGTGCCGGTGATCCCATACCAGCGGATGATCCATACAACCAGGCAGATTCGCAGAGATCAAGAGCGAAACAAACACAGGATGAACTATCCTCAGAAACCAGGCAGAAATAATATATATGATTCTCATTGAGATCCCAAGATGACGGAGGGATTGTTAATTAGAC
>JBFFVI010000001.1:0-22324 GCA_041570895.1 Gammaproteobacteria bacterium | reverse complement strand
GTATACAGAAATTGACAAGACGGGTAGTTAAATTCTCTGAAGACATGGAGATCATTCAACCTGTTTCAGTGAAAGCTAACCAGATCGATGAACTCGAGAGTCGTTTTGTATTACTCTCATCGGCAATTCGCAGAGAAACGTTGGCGCTTGAACATCAGGCATTACATGATCCGTTAACCGATATGCCGAACAGGAAAATGTTTAACGATCAGTTACAGCGTGAATTACTCAATAATGCCCATGCCGATCATCACTTTATTATTCTGCTTATCGACCTGGACAGGTTTAAAGAGATCAACGATACACTGGGGCACCATATCGGCGATATCGTATTACAGATTGCCGGAGAACGACTGCAAACTACTCTCAGAAGCAACGACCTGGTAGCACGTCTGGGCGGTGATGAATTTGGCATATTGTTATCTGATATACCAATCACCAGCGCGAAGCTAATCGTCGAAAAAATAATAGACACTTTCAATAAACCTTTTCTAGTAGAAGGTCATCATCTTGAAATAGGCCTTAGCATAGGCATAGCCGAATTTCCCACGCATGGGAATGATGTCAACATCCTTCTGCAGCGTGCAGACATCGCCATGTATAACGCCAAGCAGAAAAGGGTGGATTATTCGATATATGAGCCATCGGAAGACAACCATACGGTTAGTCGACTCGCATTGATGGGAGAACTCAGACAGTCGATGCTAGATGGCTCACTGAGTGTTTACTATCAGCCGAAAGTAAGTCTTATGACTGGAGAAATCTGTGGCGCTGAAGCGCTGTTGAGATGGAATCATGCCGAACGAGGTTTTATACCGCCAGATGAGTTCATTCCGCTGGCTGAACAGACGGGTTTGATACAGCCGCTTACTTACTGGGTAATGGAGAAGGCGGCACAGCAGTGCGCTGCCTGGAGAGATAATGGCCATATTTTATCCGTCAGCATCAACGTCTCGGTAAATTGTATACACGATATGATGTTGCCCGAAAAAACAAATCAGATTATCAGCAAGCACAAGCTTTCTGCTTCGCAATTTGTTATCGAACTTACTGAAAACGTCTTCATGAAAGATCCGGTCGTGTGTAAGAAAGTACTCAACAAAATTGATGCCATGGACATCGAAATCTCCATCGATGATTTTGGTACAGGTTATTCATCATTATCCTATCTCAAGCAATTACCGATAAAAGAAATCAAGATAGATCGTTCTTTTGTCATCGAAATGCTGAATGACGACAACGATGCAGTCATCGTACAAACCACCATAGATCTTGCACATAATCTTGGCATGAGGGTGATTGCTGAAGGCGTAGAAAACCAGGAGATTGAAAAGAGGCTGCAAGCTATGGGTTGTGATGCAGCTCAAGGTTATTATTATGGCCGACCAGTGAACTCTGATAAATTCATCGAACTGATAGAAAAATCCATAGTCAGACCCCGACTGGTCAAGTAAAAGCGTACGCTGTTATTACCTGTAAATAATCTATTTCGACTATTCCAACGGTGATCAATACATCGCCGCATCCCCGGTGACATTTTAATATTCTCCATCTTCATGATTTACTTGATAAAACTTTATCGGTCTAAAAGAGTCTCCTTTAAAAAATTATTCCCTCTATTCAGCGAATAGTAATTACCTGGTGATCACCGTATTCGTCAATAGGGTTTAGTGTCACAACACCTTATTGTTGATTTATAACAAAGATTTTTCGCTCGTTGAAGATACACTGAGACAGGTGTAACAGAGTTTTTTTGATTATGAGAATAACTTCGTCAAAATATTTACTTGCCCTGAAACTCAATGGTTTCGATTTTTCTCATAGCAGCTTTCTAAAACATATCGAACTTCATACCGGCTATTATACGCGAGACTTTTCAAAGCCTGCTGCAACTAAAGAGAGAGTTATATATGTCGGTATCGGTTTAAATCTCACTGATCTTTTCCGACGTCATTCATACAATAAAACGGCGACGGTGTTGAAGTACTACCAGATTCCAGGAACCAGCTTAAATATCGAAAAAAACTTAAATGAATGAATATTATCTGGCTGGAAAAAAACTAAATCACAAGTTATCCAGATAATCTTTTTGCCATTCTAAATACAATGAGTGCACATGTTTTGCAAAACTTTCTTTATCGCTAAATTTGGCAGGCGATATAGCATCGTGTACGTAATAGTTAACGCGGCTATTATTTGATCTAAATATTTGCCACAGTTTTGTTATTAAAGTTTCTCCCTTCCATTCAAATGTATCCTGATCAATATACTGTAAGAAAACAGGAAGTACCGGTACACCGGTTTGCAAGGAGATATCGAAGGCACCATGGTGAAACTCTTTGTATATCCGACGTCCTTTACAACCGCCTTCGGGAAAAATGGCAATATTCTTACCGCTTATCACTGCTTCGACTAACGACTGCAGTGCAGCATGTCTGGAGTTGGCATTCTCACGTTTTACATAAATCGTACCGGCGTAATCGCTGATACGACCTAATACAAACCAGTCACGCACACCTTCTTTAGCCAATGGATAGATATCAAACAAAGCCGGTATACCAAAGTCTTCTAATGCAGAAGGGTGGTTTGCAACGAGTATGTATTGCTCTGGTAATGGCTGCGTATTTTTTTGGATAAGCCTTAGATCAACATCAAGTGCACGAACGAATATCCGGCACCAGAATCGACTTAAACCATGGTAATAAGGTCCCGAAAAAATCCTTGGCAGATATGATAATACATATAAAACGATACTCAAGCAGATAAGTGAGAGCCAGATGGCAGGTAATACAAACAGATTTATAAAAACTTTTCGCATTAGTTCTTCCATGTCTTAAAAATACTTTGAGGATGAAAGATATTAATTTCAAATTACTGATCATACGTTATGCGCATAGTCAGAAAATATCAATTCAATTATTAATCTCGTCTGCGACTATCTTTCTTTCTCCGGTTTTGTAATACATTCTCACCAAGATGAGTTATTAATGGAAAATCCACATCCTTTATCTTTCGCCAGTCTCCACGCCGCGGGGTTAAAGTATAATTTTTCTCATTGATAGATTTACTGTCTTTTAACTCTTTTTGCAGATGTAACAGTCGATCCATTTTAAACAGGTCTTTTTCACTTAAGTCCATAGCCGCTTCTATCCAGATAGCAACTATGTCATAAAGGTTTTGTCGTGTGATCGGGTGAACGATCTGGCGTATTTTTTTAATGGATCTAATGGTGTTGTGTGACTGATTATGACTTCTCATATAATTTTCTGACGCTTGTACACCGGCCCCATCTTCAGCTAGCACATCAATAACACCCATATCATATAGCTCAACAGCGGTATAAGTTTTACCGCTTAAAATTATTCGTTCTGCTAGTGCTGAACCAATTCTACGAGTTAGCAGATTGTATGCACCCATGCCAGGAAACAGATTAAATAGTATTTCCGGAAAACCCATCTGTGAACTTCGTTCTGCGATTATGACGTCACAGGATAGAGCCATCTCAAAGCCACCGCCAAGTGCCTGGCCCTGTACCAGTGAGATCGTGGTAATTGGCAGGTCAAGGTTATCTATATTTCGGTGAAGCAAACGGATGCATTTGTAGGCGTAATCTCTAAGTTTTTCTTCTTCCTTATTTTCGATACAGTATTTAAATAAATTCAGATCGCCACCAAGATTGTAAACACCTGGTATCTTTGAGGCCAGGATGAGATGCCTGAATGGCCAAATAGTATCAGGATGCTGATTTTTATAGGTATTCGTAAGTTTACGCTGCAGGTGTACGAGTTCCTCAATCAGAGAGACGTTCAGACAAGGTCGTGGTTCTGGATGCATCCAGCACCAAATAGAACTGGTTTCTGAATCATATCTTGTGGTGAATTGAGTGTATTCTGCTGTTGTTTGTTTGGCCTCTTCCTTATCTAATACGACAGATTCGTATTCAAGCTTCATAATTATTACCTTTTTTATAATAACTGAACTGATTTACACCCATATATTGACATAGGTTATAACAAAATCGTAAATTAAATTTATTTTTAACAATATATTGAATCCAATTGAAATATATCAAGAAAATGATAGACAATATTGGCAAAACCAGTACTATTAGCTTCACGCTACAAAGATACAAGCGGGTATATTTTTCTTTTCAGTGTCTATGGTACAGCAGCTGTAAACACGAACATATCAAGTTGATTAACTAACCAATATTACTCATTACACTATATGGACAGATGAATTTTTACATAAAATATAAGCTTACCTATGATTAAGATATTAGATAAAGTAACAGAAATAATAGCTACCAATGCAAAATGTAAAGCAGAAGATGTCAGACCTGAAACCGAGCTTGTGGCACTGGGTATTGACTCATTAAAAGCAATCACCGTGATCTTTGAGCTTGAAGAAGCCTTTGATATAGAAATACCAAATGAACATATCCAGACTATTGTCACTGTCGATGATATCGTCAACAGGTTAAAAGGCGTGCTTCATTGAAGCCGATGTTTCTGTAAGATAATCACTATGAAACAACGTGTGATGATTACAGGACTGGGCGCTGTTTCTGCGTTTGGCTTAACCACAGATGAGTTCTGGCAGGGTATCAGCAGTGGCCAGTGCGCCATTAAAACCTTAGCGCCATTAGAAGGTGTAAAAATTTCTATCGGGGCAAAACTGCCTGATTACGATGAAAGTAAGCTTTTTTCGGCCGACGAGCTTCCCCTGTTAGACAGGTTTTCACAGTTAGCTATTTTGGCGGCTGAACAGGCAGTAACTGACGCAGGATTGAAAAATAATCAATCTCTGCAGGCAGCTGCAGCAATTATAGGTAGTGGCGTAGGTGGTAAACACACTGATGAAGAAGGTTACAAAAAGCTCTATAAAGATAATCTTCCACGAGTACACCCATTATCTATCCCCAAGGGCATGCACAGCGCTGCAGCGAGCAGTGTAAGTAAACACCTGGGGATAAAGGGACCTGTATTCGCAGTTGCCAGTGCATGCTCCTCAGGAGCGCACGCTATAATTCAGGGTAGCATGATGATCCAACTTGGCCTGGTCGATGTGGCTCTGGTCGGCGGCACTGATTCACCATTTCCGTATGGTTTGTTAAAGGCATGGGATGCGATGCGTGTGGTATCGGATGATATATGCCGTCCATTCAGTAAAAACCGCAAGGGTTTGAGCCTGGGTGAAGGGGCAGGCTTTCTCGTACTTGAATCCGAAAATCACGCTAAACAACGTGGTGCGCATATCTATGCTGAACTTGCCGGTTATGGGATGTCGTCGGATGCAGGACATATAACTCGCCCTGATGTTCACGGTATCACAAAGGCAATCAATGATGCATTACAAAATTCAGCTACCAGTCCTGAGGAAGTTGATTACATCAATGCGCACGGTACCGGAACACTGTTAAATGATTTAGCAGAGACACAGGCTCTACATCAGGTTTTTTCAGATCACGCTGATAAACTTGCCGTCTCGTCTTCCAAGTCTATGCACGGCCATACTTTAGGTGCTTCAAGTGCGATGGAACTCATCGTGGCAACGCTGGCGATATACCATAGTAAAATTCCACCTACGATTAATTACACAGAAGCTGATGATGAGTGCGATCTGGACTATGTACCGAACAAAGCGCGCGATAAAAAAATAGATGTTGCTATGTCTAATTCATTTTCTTTTGGAGGTCTGAACGCCGTGCTGGTAATTAAATCACACTGATCAGTGTTTTACATGCATGTTAGCGATGCTCATCTTGTCAGCAGACAACCAGTTATGAACACCATGAACATCTAAAGGTCTACTATAGAGATAACCCTGTACTACCACAACCGCGCCGTTTAATTTTTTTATCACCTCTAACTCAGCTTCAGTTTCAACACCCTCAAATACGTTTTTCATGCCGAGGCTTGCACTCATATTGACGATTGCTTTTACTATGTTTTCAAGCACAGTGTTACTATCAATATCTCTGATAAAACTTTGGTCGACCTTTATACTATCAATCGGCAAACGAGTTAAATAACTCATAGAGGTGTATCCTGTTCCAAAATCATCTAATGCAATCAAACAACCTGATTTATGCAAATCGTTCAAAAATACTTCAGTTTTTTCAAAGTCTTTAATAAGCAAAGATTCAGTAATTTCAAACTCGATACATAATGGGTCAATGCCAGATTTTTTAATTTCATTAGCAATAAAATCTGCCAGATATATATCACTACATTGAAGTGCTGATAAATTTACAGCGATTGAAGCATTACCTGTTTTACCAGACCGTATGAAGTTGATCACTTCTTTAATCACCCACTTGCCGACACTATAGATCAGTCCGGTTTCTTCCAGTAGGGAGACAAACTGATTGGGAGACACAGATCCGAGAGTTTTATTGGACCATCGAAGCAGCGCTTCAAAACCTACAGTTTCGCCGGTCAGGCAGTTAATTTGCGGCTGATAAACCATATAAAACTCATTGCGGTCTAACGCTGTATGTAATTCATTTTCTAAAATCAGTCGTTCACGTAATCTGTTTGACATGCTCTCGTCATAAAATTGTAACCGATTACCACCATTTTTCTTGGCATTAAACATTGCAGTATCTGCACTTCTGACCAGTTCTAAAGCAGAATCACCGTCATTAGGGTAGACACTGATGCCAATACTTGCACCGATATGAATTTTGTGCGAATCAATTTCAAATATATTTGTCAGGCTCTCGATTAGTTTTTGCGCAATACGGATAGCTTCGTCACTATTCATCATTCGTTTTATAACGACTACAAATTCATCGCCACCATTACGTGAGATAGTATCTTCTTTACGTAAGGTCTGAAGTAATCGTTTTGCAACTTCCTGAATTAACTTATCACCAATGGTATGGCCAAGGCTGTCATTGATCGCTTTAAAACGGTCAAGATCGATAAAGAGAATACCAAGCTTTTGTTTATTGCGACGCGCTGTTTTTATAGAATCATCAATACGGTCTATCAACAGGTTTCTATTAGGAAGGTCTGTTAACTCATCGTGATAAGCGATGTATTCAAGACTTTCTTCTGCTTTCTCCTTGTCTGCAATTTCTTTTACCAGATTCTCATTAATGATCTCTAAGGCTCTTGTTCTCTCATTTACCTTATCTTCCAGGTGACGTTTACTATCTTCTAATAGTACTTGTGTACGTGTTCTATGTAGCACTTCGTCATTAAGATCATCGATTAATTCCTTATTTTTCATGTTGAGTGAGAGTTCACGCTTATGGCCACGGCTTACTTTCAGGCTGGTAGATATCATTATTATGATAAATATAAAAAATGCTGCAGCCATATAAGAGCTTAAACTATTACCCTGAATTGCCAATACAGCAAAGATGCAGGTTGCCTGAGGTGCAACATAAGCAACATAGGCGGGCACCCATACTGACAATGTCGCGATACTGCCAGCTATCATTCCAAAATTAACCAGGAAAACCATATTTCGGATAGCCGCATCTTCTTGAGCTGATTGCATGAGCGCAAACATTCCCCATGAAACACCTATGATAAATGTTAATAATAGATGGGCACCAAGAAATAACTTCAGCTTCTTACTGTGTATTCGAAGATACTCATCAGATATGAGAATGCGAATAACCGATAAAAATGTAACAATGATACCGAGCATTAACGCATCTGCCTGATTGTGTGTACCAACCACAAGAGCGTACACCAGCCAAACTGCAAAAACATTTGCTAGTCCGCCAGAACGTGTGGCTTCAAAAAGCGGCTCAACCTGCTTTTCCAGTAAATCAGAATCTATTTGTGAGAAATTTTTAAACATGAGGAATGTAAAGATATATTTTTTATATCACCTATTATAAATTTATACATCCTGTAATAATTTTAAGTACGCAAAAAATCTCATTTACATTTAGGTAGCGTAACAACTAGAAAAGCTTGCTTTTGAGTCCTAAGAATAGACTAAAATCTGTCAATTGTTAGAATTAAGACATTAGTGCGACATTACTTCACTGTTAAGTAAAGATTTCATGAAAGCATTTCAAACTATTGATATATATAAGTATTTTTGTAAAATATTTTTTAATTACTATTTGTCATCTTGTTGTTAATCACTCAGATATATTGATAACATGAGTAAATGATCAACATGCCCAATAGACGAAGCTGGGTTTTATTACGTGGCCTCGTCCGTGAACAGCGGCATTGGGGGAATTTTCCCGATGTTCTTCAGACATATTTTCCTAATGATGAAATCATTCTTTTCGATTTCCCCGGCAACGGCAAAAGAAATAAAGAAAATAGTGCGACCACAATTACCGCTATGTCCAACGAACTTAGGGCATATGTATCAAGTCGCACAACCGGTCAACCGGTCTATATTATCGCTTTGTCAATGGGCGCCATGGTCGCTGTCGAATGGATGAATCAGCACCCTGAAGAATGTGCTGGCGCAGTATTAATCAGCACCAGTCTGCGCGGACTAAATCCTTTTTATCATCGGCTGTTGCCATCAAATTACCTGACGATTTTAAAATCCATAATTTTCACTGAAGATATCAATCAGAAAGAAAACAGAATTTTACATATGGTCTCAAATATCATTGCCAGTGATTCAACTAAAAGTGAGGAGATTGTTAGCCACTGGATCGATTATGCAAAACAATATCCAGTATCTGCAATCAATGGCTTAAGACAGTTAATTGCCGCCATGCGTTTTCATGTGCCTGCGCTGCAACCGGATGTTCCGATATTGGTATTACGAAGTCTGGCAGATCACATGGTCAGTCCAGAATGTTCAGCGACACTGGCCAGGCACTGGCATCTACCGATAGAGACACACGCTACAGCAGGCCATGATATACCGTTGGACGATGCTGAATGGGTATGTAAAAAGATCGTTCAGTGGTTATGAAAATCATACCGGTACAATCATTATAAATCGATCAAACGAATGGCCAAAAAAAGCCCTGCAGTGCAGGGCCTTTTATAAACAGTAACGTATATTATTTAACGTCGTTACCGACATCCATATCTTTCATCTGTTCAGGTAAATCTTTTACGTTGTCCTGTATCTGATCACCCATATCAATCGGGTTAGGCATCGTCACTTCAGGCGCTGTCCATCCGCCTGGCATCTCACCCATACGGCTAGGCGAATTAATCATGTCATCCCAACCGCGCTCGAGATTACGCTTATTCGGATTCATCCAGGTTGCAGGGCCACTTCTTCCAAAAAACTTATTGTTATTCCAGCGGTTGTTGTTACGACGATACGGCTTATAACCTGGCGTATTAAACGCTGACGGCTCACCAGTAGGGCCGGAATAAGGCGCGCTGCGGTAGGGTCCAGTTGGCGGAGGAGGCGTATTGCCTCTGCTGGTGTTCGGTGCAGCTGGTGCTACGCGTTTGACATCAGGACGATATGCATTCTGCGGCGGATAATTGTAAGCCGGTTGACGTGGTCGATACGCTGGTGCAGCTGGCGCACGGTATCGACGGTTATAGTCGGGCGCTCTAGGTGGCATATATGCAGGTTGGGCAGCTCGTCGCTGAGGCGGTTTATTTGCAGGTTGAGCCGCTCGTCGCTGAGGCGGCGCACTAAAACTAGACCACTCAGGCGTTTGCCAGTAACGGTCAGTCGGCTGCTTGGGCATCCATCTTTGATCGGCATCACCATTGCTGGCCTGTGCTGTTAGTGTCAATGCAGCAAACGAAATTGCAACACAAGTAGTAGATAGTAACTTAACTCTCATTAGTCTGCGTACTCCAAATTAGCTTACTCGGCCCTGTAGCAACGAATTTTATCGATGGACACAGGGATAACCCGATGATTAATTAACTTATAGAAACCTGTTAATCTTAGCGCTGTAGGACACCGAGTTCCAGTCATTTATTTTACTTTGTAACTGTTGCACGCGGCCCAGCATTAAAGTATTTATTGCTGCTGACCAGAGCCTGAAGAGGTCCCAAACCAGTCTGAAAACTTAAAGTCACTTTTATAGGTAACCGCTTCAGGTGAATCCAGTTTGGTTTTTAGATGGTTTATATAGGTCGACATGAAGTGATTGTTCAGATTATGCTCACTGGGCATGTCGTTTAGAAAGTCGGTTGCTCGCATCATGCTGTTGATACCGGTCAAAACGGAATATTGATTATTTTTTAATATAACGATCTCTGTTCCCTGATGCCAGAATATGCTCAGGTTCATCATATCCATGGGGTCGAGCGGTGGCACTAGCGGCACCACATCTTTTGGCGTAACCAGCCGTTTTACATCCAGATGCTGGAACTTGCGGCTGCCGCCGATATTGGTCACTTTTGGCTGGCCAAAGGTGATGACTTCACCGACATGAAAGCCCTGGGCATCGAGCATCATGGCCAGGATCAATGCTGCTGCGCCGCCCAGGCTATGCCCAATAGTGCTGATGGTGTAGTCCGGATTGATTTCAGGCAGGATTTGCTGGTAGATATCTCTGGCAGAAACTAAAAATCCCTGGTGGATATCGATGCCAGTTATCTTGTCCGCGACCAGTACAAAAGCCGCATCAACGATGATATTTTCGATATTAGATGTGCCGCGCACAGCAATGGTATGGGTTTTGGTCGTATCGTTTGTTGCGATCACGTAAGCTACCGAATAACCTTCAAGCTGTTTAAATTGCTTTAATTTATAACCTTGCGAGACTAACACCTGTTCAATATCCTGTTTAGACTTATAGGTAGCATCAGCTAGGTAAGCCGCATTTAACCAGTGAGAGAAATCGTTAGAGGTGAAGTGCGACTCAGTTGTTTTACCCTTTTCAGTTGCATACGCATTACATAGAAGCAGATTTAGCGAGAAAAGGCAGGCGATACAGACTTTTCCAAATGGAACATTTAGATAAATAGTATTCATAGGTTTATACAGACAGATTATTTTAGATAAGGTTGCGTCGCGCCAGTATCTACCGCTTTTCGCAATATCGGGTTGCAGTTTTTAATGGTCACCTGACCCTGTAATAGATTGCCGCGTGAGTATTCTCGAAAATGGCAGGTGTTAGTTTCAGGGCTGTAATTTTCGATCCATAGATTGTCATCTTTCCATGTGGCTGCCAGATGCACTTCTCCTTCAGGCACCTTGATGGTCATAACACCGCCGTAACGCTTGACGAATACCTGCTGAAAATGGAAATGATAAGCAATAAAACCGATAATCAATACACTAAAACAGGCGATGGCCGCGATTTTCCACTCATCCATCTTATAACCAATAAAATAAAACAGGCCAATTGCCAGTGCGATAATACCGGCCCAATATAAATAGGTAACCATAAGCGTGATCTTTTTTAACAAATAGACATCTATGATATAGGTTTTTATTACTAAAAAAAACAATCTGCGACGACATAGAAAAATAAAAAAGCCCGCACCTTTATTGGTAGCGGGCTTTCACAGGTCAGTAGTGTAAATTTTAAATTACGGTGTCACAGTTGGGGTAAAACTGTGCTCAAAAGCACCTGTCCAGTCAACACCGTTTGGATAAACGCTGGTCAGGTAATCAGCGTTTTCGATCGCAGCTGAACGCCAGTCCAGCGGATCGCTTCCCTGATTCTCCTCCTGGCCGGCAAATCCGCCAGTATAGTCAAAAACGGCATTGAGCAGGTCATTACAGTCATCACCGATATCGGCGCATTTCGCGTTAGTGAAATAATCATTATCAAGGTTTAAGGCTGTGATGATCAGATCAAGAGATGGATCGAATGGAATCCAGGTACCACCGGTAGCAGGTGTCGTGCGTTCACCACGGTATTCTGAAAAAAGTACCGTCTTATTAATATACTCCCAGTCCATGTCGTGTTCAAAGAAATACACATCCTGCTTGCTGAATATATAATTGCCCAGGGTATTACCGAGGCTGGGATTTAACTCCAGTGGTAAAGACAGGTTCTGGAACTCGGCAACGGAGGCACCATTACCCAATGCATCTGATACCGTGTAAAGATGTACATCAGGAATCTCGGAGATATTAGTAACCGGCGCAAACTGTGCTTTCATGTTAATAAGTCCACGTGCTTCAAAAACTTTGAGTAGAGGGTTTATTGCGAGATCTTTTGTGATCGCTATTCTGAAACCATTCGCCCATATATTATTGTCGTCGAACTGGAGGAACATGTCGGCTGTTTGCTGTACATCTGTAAAATTGAAGTCCATTCGCATCATCGACGGATCTTCACTGTCGTGGTTTTCCCAGTCAACAGCAACGCCGTCGATAATCATACGGCCTTCGACATCACCGTTCTCCGCCTTATTCCAGGAAACATAGAACTGTGCCTTTTCACCAGCGACCGGCGGTTGTGAACGACTGTAGTTATAATACAGACGAACAGTTACCTGAGTATCCGAATCATCTGTCACGCTATAATGAGTCGGCTCATCCGCTTCAAAATCATCCGCATTATTGTCATTTTCAGTTTCGATAATTTCACCATTATGTGGTACAAATCCTGAGACATCGATCAACAGGTCAGCGATACATGTCCAGCTTGCCATCACCGAGATCATAAACTTACTGGTTTCGTAGCCATTACGGAATGGATCATCCTTATCATCATGACCTAGATAAGAGCAGGGCTGACCGGTGCTGGCTTTTGCCATCTGAACTGAGCTGTTCGCGCTGAGCAGTGTTTTCGCCGCTACCACCAGCTCCGGTTCAGAGGATGCACTGCCGCCTGTCAAACTCGCAGGGATAGCCAGATCTATCGTCGGATTATCAGAAACTGGCGTTGAACCAGCGGTTGTATCCTCATTGCAGGCAACCAGTAAACTGCTTAACAATACAGCGGTAAGTGCAATACTGGTTTTGAAGTTCGGTATCATTTGCGGGTTACATCTTTTTTTCTTAAGCTTCATCTTGTTTCTCCTTTATTCTGACTTATGCTTTTATTTGCAGAAGCGGGCAGTTAGTTATGTTCAATATCAAAGAGACACGGATTTGGCGTATATTTGAAAAGAATTATTACATCAGCTGCGCATAGAGAACCACAGCGTCATTGGTAGGGGAAATATATTATCAACGCCCGGCAATAAATGTTAAAGGATGAATATATGTTAGTTATTCAGTATGCCTGTCGATGACACTGAATTAGAACGTTTTATTCAAATTATCTGGATGTCAGCGTCTCTTTAGATATATGACTAAACGGAAGATATTTTATAAAGCATGAATAGTATATTAAAACAGATAGTTAGCTGTTCTGTACGAGCCTGTGCAGTGCTGGCATATGTCACAATGCTGGCTAATAACACGGCCTACGCTGAGAATTCGTCGACATTGGTTCCTCCGACAGATCCCAAACAGTCGATTACTTACTGGAAAAAATACATACTCGATGATGAGCTTGACCTGGTACAACAATCTCAGCAGATATTTAGCGTACTGTTACGAGCCTGGGATCAATCCCGAATCGAACCTGGCTTATATGTGGTTGAGTCTGATGCCGGTGCATGGGCAGCGTCTCTTGCTGATGGCAACATCCTGTTGAGCAAACAGGCGATCGAAACCTGTTATTCATTTGGTGGTCAACGCGGCGAACATCTTTTGGCCTTCGTTTTAGCGCATGAACTGGCGCATCAGCGCTCTGATGACCTGTGGCATCAACGATTTTTCCGTATGCTGGAATCGCAATCGGCTGAATCACAGAAAACGATGATAGCCGGTCTCGATTTAAATTCTGAACTGATCACTCAGCTTGAACAGAAAGAAGCACAGGCAGATCACGATGGTCTGGTGTTGATGTCCAGCGTTGGTTTCGATGCACACCAGGTCGTCAACGATAAAGATTTTTTCACCTTATGGGTCGAAAATATCTGGCAGCAGAACTGTACCGACAACAAGATTCATAGCAGTCACTATGACGCCTGTAAACAGGCGCAGGCTCGAGCATTAAGAACACAGACACAGCTTGAGACGGTGGCCACACAATCCATGTTATATGATCTGGGCGTAGAGAAATTTGTTGCTGGTGACTATTTACAGGCGAGAGAATATTTTACCATCTACGGTCGCGATTACCCGGGCAGGGCCATCATCACGGCAATCGGTTTAAGCTATTTCGCACAGGCTCAGGACATCCAGAAACAGCTTATCGAGCTGAAAGCAAGTCTCAGTGACAACACAGGTTCACAACCACAGCTGGATTTTTATTACCCGATGATACTGGATGCACAGGTGAGTGATACGGCTACCAAACTGTCTGCAGGAAGCAAACGTGCAGATACAAAAAGTATGATCACTAAACTGCAAAAACAGAAAACCTCTTTGATCGATCAAAGCATCAGTCAGTTTGAAAAAGCGATACGGCTGACGCCTGATTATCGTGAAACATATCTGTTACTGGCATCGTCTCACCTGCTTGCCAATAACTCATATCGTGTTCGAGGTGTATTACAGGGACAATATATTAAAAAGTTTGGCAATGATAATGCTGTAGACATGTTACTCGCACTGACTATGGCAATAGAAGGAAAGACTGATCAGGCGATCAAAGAACTGGAGAGACTGAGCCTGACATCAACTATTAACAAAAACTCTTCGGTATTGGCAGAAAATATATTACGTTACAGCGTAACTTATAACCTTGCTGAATTATATGATTCAGTCGATAGATCAGATGACGCCAAAAAATCCTGGATGAAACTGGCACAGTTATCCCAAAAAAATGGCGACACCTTATTATTCAGACTGGCGGTAAGTCATCTCGAACCGAATAATCATAAGATACTTAGACAAAACTTACCGCAGGCCCCTACGATAGAAGGCAACAGGCTGGGAGACTCCATGTCACTTGCTAAGACTGCAAACAAGAGCAGAGCAGAGCTATGGATAGACGGTGAACGTTATCAGATACTCATCGATAAAAATTCACGTTATATCACGCAGGATGATGGCACCCTGATCAGTGCACGACAGACAAACAGCGAAACAAAAGCTATTACTGGTAACAATAAACTTCATATTGGAGACTCTGCAGATCGCCCATTCAAAACCCTTGGTATCCCTGATCGTCGATTAAATCTGACTTCAGGAGAGTACCTGGCATATGACGATTACGGACTTGCCGTGCGCATAAGTAATGACCAGGTAAGAGGCTGGTTTTTATATGAGACAGATTAATCTAAAAATACATTTTTCCTCTACACTTGTGAAAGATGAATAAACACTACACACGGGTATCATTTTGCCAGACAAGGCCAACAAGTCAGCCAGCCAATCTAACAACCCGGCTGAGCGAAACAGGGAAAATATAGCGCTAGCACAGGATGCGGCAAGAAATGATGTGATCGCCAGAAAAAAGGTCAATGATTTAATATCGCCCATTATTCATTATCAAACCAATCGTTTTTGCAAACGATTTTGTAAGGAAAACCGATATCAGTTCAAATGCACTTTGAATTCACCGATCAGTTCAGCACCTGCTGATGCCAGTCTGTGTGAGTGGGGCAACGGCAGTTATGCCTGGATGTTGAATGATCTGAGCAGCAGCAAGCGTTTAAATAAATACCAGGCGAACAATAATGCAAGCTTGTTTGACTATTGTTACGTCATCGCAAATTCACTACCATTTTATGAACGCTGGAAAGATTGGCGTTTTGGTCGTAAGGTCTATGTACCAAGTTATATACAGTCTCTAGGTACAACAGCGAAAGCGGTATTTTATGGATTACGCTCACAACAATCGATCGAACATATCAGCCAGCAGACTTCTCGCACTAACGATGAGATAAGAGAGTTAAGCCGGCAGATCGTTATACTGCTCACTAAAAAAAATCGATTACATCTACTTAAGGCGCCTGTTAACGTCTCGCTCTCGCAACAGACAGGAGAGCACACCACAGCATCAACGATGGAGCATGAGACAGCCAGCTATGATCAGCCGCTAGAAACGGTTGAAGAAAATTTCTTGTTATCAAAGGCATGGAAAAAACTAAACCCGGTAGAACAGTTTGTCATCGAAGCACTGGTGATCGAAGAGCAGGACGCAGGAAGCGTACTTGATTCGTTAAAAAAGCTCGATATCAGTTTTAAAAAGGGCGTCAGAGCCGAAGCGCTCAATCGCCAACAACTGTATTATTTTAACCGTAAAACGCTGGCTAAATTACACGCGATGTTAAATACAGCATGTTAAATACGATGTCTAATATTTCAAATATCCAAAGAGTTATTGTCTCTTATTCAACATGGGCAATGAAGGCAAGATCATGACGCAACAACATATTGATAACGATACGCTAACTTTATACGTAAAAACCACGTCGCTATCAGACCCGCAGAGGGCAGGCGCTGATAACAAAATGAACAGTACCTTATACCTCGATGTAGTAGACCATCTAGCAGCCTGTGAAACATGCAGAAACCAGGCATCAATCATTTCCACATTACTCGATCAATGGACAGATATCCGCCAGCTAACAGAATTAACAGACGATCAACATAAGATTATTTGTGATTATGTAGACGGTTTACTGCCGACAGATGAAGCCGAACAAGTAAGATGCCTGCTGGAGAATCAACCGCAGGCAATGAAAGCCGCACTGCATTACCAGACTCATACGACAGCGATGCAGACCCACCTTTCCAGAGATGTGAATGTGCCGCAACCAAAGGCGGCATCGCAACTCTCACGAGATCATCTATTCAGCCGAGTAAAAACCTGGGGTCGGCTGTTTTTTAGCATACAGTCGCCAATGGTCTACACCATGTCGGCCACTGCGACGTTGATAATTGCTGTATTACTATTGGTAGTGCAGTACCCTCAGGATCAACACGGACAGACCATGATCGCTTCCTATCAGGACAATCCGACTATACAGTTTACCGATGAAAACAAATTGCCCGGTGTTGGCTTTTTTTCACAGTCAGGTAATACCTCAAAAGCATTTGAAGATGTCCGTATCGAACTGATCGCTGAGAATACGGTCAAAATATCCTGGCCAGAAGTTGATGGTGCAACACTTTACAAAATGCGTATACAGGTCTTTAATCAGGGCAGAAAGACAATGTTACGAGAGAACTCGACACAGACTAACCACACGACCTTTCTGCTCGAACCAGACAGTTTGAAAACAAATACTGATGCCAATAATATACAACACATAAACAAACGATATGAGTGGGTGTTATATGGCAATACCAAAGATGACCGCACATTTTATGCAACTGGCGGTTTTGTCATCAGCAGAATCGATACAAACGGAGATCAGGATAATGATACATGGTGATATATATGCCTAAGTTTCTCTTCAAATATGCCCTTGTTACCATACTGACTATATCGTCTTACGCTGGCTTTCTGACCCATGATGCCTATGCAGCAGAATCACGCGGTATCTCGATAGAAAAAATAGCTAATACACCAGCATCTATGAATAAAGGCATTTATCGCGCCTTAATCATCGGCAATAATGAATATCAGGACCAGCAGGGGAAATGGCAGCCTTTGAGTACAGCTATTACTGACGCACGGGAAGTTGCCCGATTACTCAAGCACCAGTATGGTTTTACTGATGTTGAATTGCTAGAAAATGCGACAAGACGTGATGTTTTATTCGCACTAGAAAAGCTTGCTACCAGGTCATTAAAAAATGATAACGTTTTGATCTATTATGCTGGTCATGGTTTTTTAGATGATGAAACCAACAAAGGCTACTGGGTACCTGTTGATGCTGACGGCAGTGACCACACCACATTTTTACGTAATTCGACTATCCGTGATGAGGTGTCAAGCATCGCTTCTCGGGTACAGCACACATTGCTGATCTCTGACTCATGTTTCAGCGGCTCGCTACTGAGAACCGCCTCTCGTGGCATTTCAGAAAGTGATTACAGCGAAAAATATTTTGAAAAAGTCTCAAATAAAAAAAGCGTACAGATAATGGCTGCTGGCGGTTTTGAATTTGTCGATGATGATTATCGTAAGTCGGGCCATTCACCATTTACCTATTTCCTGATCAATGAACTAAAAACCAATAACAGTCCTATGTTCACAGTTAGCCAGCTATCTGGCAATGTAGAACGCGCAGTGGCAAACAATGTTGACCAGGTGCCTGAAAGCGGTGTATTACAGGGCGCGGGAGATGAATTGGGCGAGTTTATATTTATAAAAATGGATGTCACTGTTGAAGGTGTCGATCCAGATAAAGTCAAAGTAGAAGTCGATGTCATACCTGCTGATAAAACCAATACAGACAAGGTAATTAACAAAACGATACAGCCAGTGAATAAACCGAAGGTTGTACCTATCCCAACATTGTAAAAGGACGGCATCATGTTAGTAAAAAAGTTATTTATCATCTTATTATTAGCCACGTTCACCATCAACGCTGCACATGCTGAACAACGTCTTACATTTGGTGCAAAATTATTAGCAGCCGGATGGAATGGAGACAATGGCGCTGGCAGGACTGATTTCGAAAGCGATGAAGGCGGACAGCTCGGCTTAAATATTTCCTATAAACTTGATAAGTTTTATACCGGGCTGAATTTACAACGGGGTGAATATAATTTCAAAGACAACGCCCCTGACAAACTCACACTCGCAGGCAGAGTCCCCAGCTCAAAGGTAAAAATACAACAGTCCGATATGGATCTACTGGTTGGATATTACTTCTGGTCACAGGTCTCTTTATTTATCGATATTAAAAGTGTCACTAATAACTGGCTAGATGAACCTTACGAACAGAGCTTTTTAGGGCTAGGCCTGGGTGTGTCCGGTTATATACCAGTGAATGAAAAATGGACCCTGTTTGGATCTTTTGGTTTTATTGGTAACGGTAAAATACAGGATAATAATGACAAGAAAGTCGGTGAAGGTAATAGCTGGGCATTGGAAGCGGGCACTGTTTACACTATTAATGATAGACATTTTGTAAACGCAGGAATAAAAACAAGAAACTACAGTTTTGAATATCTGGACTCAACAGAACAAGATTACAAGATCAATGCGCTGTTCATTGGTTATAACTATAGTTTTAGTCTATGATCTGCCGTTTTATATAACACTGCTTTAGACTCTCCTTAAGAATGTATAATTTTCTCAGATGTTATTTACTGGTTTTATTGTTCAGCGGATGCAATACAGCAAATAACACGATGATTATGAAAAAGAGTGCGGGTCTGGCCTCAATTCCTCTGGAACTGACCACGCACCTCGGTGACCAGCAACAGTTTGTTGAAGGTGATGAAATACAATTTCTCTTGAGCCTCGGTAAGGACGCTTATATTTATATGTTTTATATCGATGCAGAGAAAAACATAAGACAGATTCTGCCAAATGAGAATCAACATAGCCACTACTATTCTGCAGGTTATTTTCTGACCATACCTGAGTACGATAATCTTTATCGTTTTACTATAAACAAACCTTTTGGCGAAGAAACGTTATGGGTTTTTGCAAGTGATCAATCAATAGAGTTGAACGATACAAAGCTTTCTATAGATGAGATAAAACAAAAGATAAAACAGGTATCTGTTGATTCTTTTGGTGAGTACGAGCTTAAGATAAAAACGCGTGCGAGGTAATGGGGGGCATATATTATGGCTCTAACCGTGTCGCGCCTAGTTGCATACCCAAAGGCCCGCGTGGCACAGAAAAACTATAGATTGCACCATCTCTATAAATATCGATAGCTACATATTCGCCCAACTGTCCTTCAGAGGTGGCATTTTTAAGCTCCTGCCAGCTAAACATACGTACGTTATCATAACTTAGCACCACATCATTTTGTTGTATTCCAGCCAGTTCTGCGGCTGAACCAAGCATGACTGAGACAATCTTGATCCGGTTATTCTGTTTGCTTTTGAACAGATATTCATGATATCGATCATCACCCAGTTCCTCTCTTAGATCAACGTCCTGTAGATCAATACTTTCGAGTTCATCGTTATAGCGTTGCGTACCCAGATAACCATCTCTTTTTGCACGATCATGTAACTCAAGTTTCTTTAATTCGATGCTGTTTTTTCTTCTGACGATATCTTCAGCAACGCCGGCATCGATGCCAGCTTTTACTAAATTATCAATATTATATATACGGCGATTGAAAACCGAGGGCAAACGGTTTTTATTGACGGGTACAGTGCGTGATAATTTCGACCCGGCATCAACTGATGTAGATATATTCTGCAAGGCAAACTCTAACTCATTCATCTGTTGTTTGATAAGTTCAAGTTCATCTTCAAGGTTGCTCAGTCGATCATTGTCTTTTGCTAAGAAAGGGTTGCTTAGAGAAACATCTTCCTCGACTGAGGAGACATAATCACCTGGATTCACTTCAGAACTTTGATGTATTTTAACGTTTTCCTGCCCCAGGTATAGATACGCTAAAATGAAACCAGTCGAAAAAAATATCAATGCCAGGAAAACTGTTTTTTTATTCATCAGTGATTCTGTTTATTCAGTAGTAGTATTTTCAGATGGTTTTCTACGTTTACCGATATTTTTCCTGTCTCGAACCCGAGTTTTAATTTTCTTCTTATCCTTTTTAGATGTCTCTATCTTAGTTCGCTTTTTCCCATAAGACTTACCTGAAGACTTCCTGTGTTCAGGGCCTTTAAATTTCGCTGCAAGTGGTTTTATTTTATGCTCAACACACTCGACATCAAGGAAATTCTCGATGCTGATCATCCTGTTCCACTCCTGTGAATCGACCAGAGTCACGGAACGTCCCGTTTCAAACATCCTTCCTGTGCGGCCAATGCGGTGCATATAGTCTTCACCGTTACGTGGCACATCAAAATTTATAATGAGATCAAGATCAGTAATATCGAGGCCACGTGAAGCGACATCGGTAGCGATAATTATGTTGATATCACCGATCCTGAATTTGCGTAGCAGATTGTTTCGTATCTCCTGTGCGACATCACTATGGATCACCGCTGATGCAATATCCTTAGATTGCAGCCAGCCGCTTATTTTATTGACCGTATCCTTTTTATTGGCAAACACAATCGCTTTGCTGTAGCTAAAGTCTGGATCATTATTCTCAAGTAAGTAGTGACACAACTTTAGTTTGTGCTCGAGATTATCAGCAAGTATTTTTTGTTGTGTGATGTTTTGATTATTTTCTCGAGCACTGTCGACCAGGATTATCTCCGGATCAACTAGAATGCTATCGATCAGTTGTTTAAACTTATTCTGGTTAAAACTGGCAGAGAATAAAACGGTCTGAACGTCCTCACTGCATTGACTCGCAATACTAATCACATCCTCACTAAAACCCATCGTCAGCATACGATCGGCTTCATCGAGCACCAGTATATTTATTGCATCGAGTACGATGACATCGCGCTTAACATGTTCGAGTAGACGTCCGGGTGTGGCGATAACGATGTCAGGATATGCCTGCAGTGCCTTGATCTGGTGTTTGGGGTCTTCACCGCCGATGATGACCGCAGTCTTAATATCGGTATATTGCGCAAGCAGGGTGCATTGTTTATTGATCTGGCGGCATAGGTCACGTGTCGGCGCAAGAATTAAGGCCTGCGTAAGGCTCTGCGGGTTATCGAGTATCTGCTGTAATAAAGGAACCACATATGCCAGTGTTTTACCACTGCCAGTTCTGGCATTAACGATCAGGTCCTTGCCCGCGAGTGCTGGAGGCATCGCCGCTGACTGCACTTCGGTCATCTTTTTAAATCCAAGATGTTCTATGGCATCCAGTATAGGTTCATCAAGTAATAGGGAAGAAAACAAATCAGGACCTTTGTAGGTTACAGCCTTAGTAGACCGGTTATGATAATCTTGTATTATAAGCTAGTATCGAAAATATCGGGAGTAAGCAAGATGAAGAATACTAAACGTCGCCAGTTCTTAGCCATATTAGGCCTCGGTAGTACAGGTTTGATAGCTAACAAGGTACAGGCTCATCATACCGACACCCATTTTGAAGATAAATCAGCTCACCGCCTGGTCTACCAACTAAATAAGGCTGATCACGATTATATCGAAAGTATTCTTTTCTCCAGCGGTGAGATGTTACGTAAATACGGCGATGACATCGAGATGGTGATCGCTGCTTTTGGTCCCGGTCTGCATCTGCTTGGCACCCATCCTAAGCGAACCATTTCAGCACTTCATCAACAGCGTGTTCAGTCACTGATGCAGTATGGCGTGCGCTTCCAGGCCTGTGGTAACACCATGAAAAGTCTGAACTGGACAGAGCAAGACCTTATTGAAGGCGCTGAAGTTGTCCCCGTTGGCATCGATGGTATCATGCTGTTGCAGGAACAGGGATTTAGTTACATAAGCATATAGACCAGAAAACAGCACTGTAGCGACTCAGGTCGC